>JABMPK010000010.1 GCA_013203725.1 Candidatus Uhrbacteria bacterium
CGCCAGTTCTGCACCCGACCAGCTGGTGGATCGCGACCGTATTCCCGATTCCGGGCAACATGTGCGCCTCACCAATCAGTTCGTCGTTGTCGATCCCCTCGATCCGGAACGTGCCCTCTGCGAACCTCAGACGAACCGCACACTGGATCATGCCAGAGATCACGAGGTCACCGTTGACACCCGCCACGTTTCGCACGTGAAACGGAATCGAGACGCCATCCCAGACGAACTTGGCGGGGGTCGACCCTCCGCTCACGAGGGACGTCCACACTTCGTTGAGCGGCCCCCTCATCATCTGCTTCATGTACAGAGGCTCTTTTTCTTGCGTCAACATCCAGTCAGCCGGCAAGCCACTGCCACCGACCACTCCTTTTCCTTGATCACCCATGGTTTTCTCCTTGTTGTTCGACTTGAACGTACGGGAAAATCGCGGGTTTGTCAAGCCCGGCATTGCTAGCGCGGACGCACAGAAGGTCGTCCCTACGACCTGGCATATTCTTTAAATTTCTAGCAGATGCTAGCAAGTCTCTCCTTTTAAAGGAGAGATGTCCGTAGGACAGAGAGGATAGCACTTTTCAGTTCTTGGCCATGCCAGGAGAGATGTCCGTAGGACAAAGAGGTGTGATCTAGCGAAGCACTAGCAAAGCAAAAGCGGCACCAGATGGCGCCGCCGAGAATGCTCTCTAGATTGTCGGGGCCACCCGGAACTGCGGAATGCAGAACCGGATGGCGTAATGAGGGTTTCAGGTTACTTCATCAACAGCCCTTTGCCGGTACAGAACATTCCAGAGGCGGTGATGAAACCGGCCCAGAAGTACCCAGCGTGCGCCGCCCAAGGGACGGTGTAGCTGGTCGTCACAGCAAAGTGCATCAGGAATCCCAGACCGGCAAGCATCGCACCAGTCAGGATCAGGATTTCTTTCTTTCCCATACGTATGCCCCTTCGGCATCCGATTCCCATGAAGAGGGTCTCGATATTATCCGCAAATGATACGGACAATATCCAAACTCCATTCGTTTGTTGAAAGTCTCATGTAGCGGCCCGATTCAGAGGAGAGTCGGGCCACGTGATGAGGGTTTCAGGACTTCCGCACGAGCTCACGCGCGTGTACGATCGCCCAGGTGTTTCCGACAACCAGGCACACCGCCACGATTGCTGCGTTTCCGGTCAGGGTGTGAAACGCTCCGAAGAACGCCATTACTGCGACCACCACGTCGTACGCAACGATCGAACAGATGCTGATCAGGTAAGCAACCTTTTTGAAGTCAATGTTCATGTCTACTCCAGTGTCGACTCAGCGCAAGGCCGACGTCGACATTCCTATTGATCCCCCAGAAACAGGGTCTCAATGTCATCCGCAGAGGAGTGCGGACAACATTCAAACTCTCTTTCTTTGTATTGAACAACGCCGAAATATAACACAAAAAACGGCCTTTGTCAAGGCTTTGGGAGGAATTCTGGGCTAAAACTAGCAACTTATAGCACTATCAGCTTGTCATCCTGAGCGGTAGCCGAAGGAACGCTCTAGCGCTCACTCTTGGACGAATTCTAGAGAGTTCCTTCGACTCCACTACGTTTCGCTCAGGATGACAGGCTCGTAAGCACCAACTCCCTTGACCAAATCCTCCAAATCCCTTAATATCCTCTAGTATCCTTAATAAATGATTCCCGCCTGGGATCGCTAAAATTACACTTAATATGGCTACAACTGAAGATTCAAAGATGGAAGCGTTACTCGAGGCTAACGAAGCCGCTGTAATTGTTCCTCAAGAGAAAGACACCGTCACAGGAACGGTTGTTTTTGCATCACGACGTGAAGTACGTTTGGACATCGCCGGACTTACAACTGGAGTTGTCCGTGGAAGCGAGCTGTTCGCAGAGAGCGACACCTACACAGACCTCAAGATTGGCGACACAATAGACGCGACCGTAATCGATCTCGAAAACGAGAACGGAGAAATGGAGTTGTCATTCAAGTACGCTGGAGAAGCAAAAGCTTGGGAGACAGCGCGAACCATGTTTACAACTGGAGAAGCTCTCTCAGTTAAAATCTTGGACGCAAACAAAGGTGGACTTATTGTTAAGGTGGATCACCTACAAGGGTTCCTTCCTGTGTCACAGTTGGCACCGGAGCACTACCCTCGCGTTTCCGGTGGATCAAAGACACGAATCCTCGAGAAGCTAAAGGAGTACGTTGGAATGAAGTTTAAAGTTAAAGTTTTGGACGTTTTGGAAGGCGACAACAAGTTGATCGTTTCTGAAAAAGCAATTTGGGAAGAAGAACAGGAGAACGTTATCGCTCAGTTCAACGTTGGCGACACCGTTGAAGGAAAGGTTACAGCAATCGCGGACTTTGGAGTGTTTGTTAAGTTCCCTCTCGAAGCCGACGACGAAGCTGCTTACCTAGAAGGACTCGTTCACATCTCAGAAATCGCTTGGCAAAGAATCGACCACCCACGAGATTTTGTGAAGGTGAACGATATTGTAAAAGCTCAGATTATTGGAATCGAAGGAAGTAAGATTTTCTTGTCTATGAAGAAGCTTGTTACAAACCCATGGGAAGGTGTTGAGACAAAGTACAAAGTTGGAGAAGTTGTTGAGGGAACTATCCTCAAGGTGAACCCATTTGGATTCTTTGTTGAGTTGGATCGTGATATTCACGGACTCGCGCACATTTCCGAACTTGATTCACGACCAGTTACAGACATCAACTCACTCGGAAAGGCCGGGCAGAAGATGAAATTCATGGTTGTATCTGTTGAGCCAGAGAAGCACCGACTCGGGTTGTCTTTGAAGGCAATGAAGAAAGGTGCGGAGAAGGTGGAGGTTGAAAATGTAGAGGCGTCGTTATCTACGCCCGCTCCAGAAGATGCTAGCGATGCTAGCGCGGACGCGCAGAAGGGCGTCCCTACAGCTGACGCACCTGAAGCTCCCCTCGAATAACTATGACAAAACGAAAACAAAAACCTTTCAATCCACGAAATCTACTGTATGTTTTTGTGATCGTCCTCTTGCTTGGAAGCCTACTCAGTGCGATTGACATTGGAGGCGATAAGCCAGAGACAATTGGTCTTTCCACGTTCGTTGAACGTGTTAAGGCTGGCGAGATTAAGGAGATTGAAGTGGAGAACGAGGTAGTCCGAATTGTTACATCTGACGACACCAAGCTCGTAACACGAAAAGAAGGATCGGAGTCATTGTCCGAGCTTTTCGCCAACTACGACGTGCCTACAGAGACAGTTCAGGCAATAAACATTCAGATTAAAGACACGACTACCAAGGAAGTTATGGCGCGGATTATTCCGACGCTTGTAATGGCGCTAGTGCTTGGACTCCTTGCGTGGTTCATGATCAAGCAGATCTCTGGAACACAGAACAAGGCGATGAGCTTTGGACAAAGTTCTACAAAAGATCCTGCGGCTACAAAAGATCACAAGACGACTTTTGCAGATGTTGCAGGAGCGTACGAGGCAAAGGAGGAACTCGTGGAAGTTGTCAGCTTCCTAAAAGAGCCGAAGAAGTACGACGCCGTTGGTGCAAAGATTCCAAAGGGAGTTCTCCTTATGGGAAAGCC
>JABMPK010000082.1 GCA_013203725.1 Candidatus Uhrbacteria bacterium
AGGCGTCCATGATCCTTTTTTGTTTTCACGCATGGTGGATGTTGTAGAGCGGATATTTAAAGCTCTTGAGGGTGATGATCTTGTGATGATTCATGGTGATTATGATGGTGATGGAATTTGCGGATCTGCTGTTGTGCTTTCAGCTCTTAAGGAGATTTGTGAGAGAGGTGGGTTCACAGCGAATGATGAGGATCGGGTTCAATGGTATCTGCCAGATCGCGAAGGCGACGGATACGGAATGAGCTACGGAGCAATTGAGGAGTTCAAAGAGAAGAAAGTCGATTTGATTATCACAGTAGACTGCGGTATCGCGAACACAGACGAGATTGCAAAGGCGTATGAGTACGGGATGGAGGTGATTGTGATCGACCATCATCAGATGCCCGATGTATTGTCGGACAAGGCGATGTTGATTCACCCGCTCGTTCCAGGGGAGAAGTATCCGTTCAAGAAACTGGCAGCCGTCGGCGTTGCGTACAAGGTTGCGTGTGCAATGTACAGCACGGCTCGTGATCGTGGTATCGATGTTCCGCTCGGACTCGAGAAGTGGTTACTTGATCTTGTTGCAATCGCGACAGTGACAGACATGGTGCCTTTGATTGGCGAGAACCGTACGCTCGAAACATATGGTCTTGTAGTGCTAAACAAAACAAAACGCACTGGGTTACTCGCTCTCATGGATGCAGCTGGGATCGAGCCCGGGAATCTTAATACGACTGACATTGGTTTTAAGATTGGGCCAAGGTTGAATGCAGCTGGGCGAATAGCGCATGCCGGCGAAGCGTTGAAAGTGATCTTGGAGGAAGGTCCGGTGGCCGCTAAGCATTTGTCCAATAGACTGAACGAGATCAACAGAGAACGTCAGAAGCTTACGACAGATGCAACCAAGGTTGCTATGACTTCGATTGAAGGAGACGAGAAAAGGTTCATAGCAGTTGTGGATAACTCTATCCGCATAGGAATAGCAGGGCTTGTTGCAGGGAAAATCGTAAATGAAACCGGATTGCCGGCGGTTGTAATGACCAAGGTCGGATCGCACTATGTTGGATCAGGACGTGGACCGGACGGGTTTCATTTTGTAGAGGCGATGGATACATGTCGTGAACTTATGATTGGTGGTGGTGGGCATCCTCAGGCCTGCGGCTTTAAGTTGGAAGAGAGCTCAATAACCGGTTGGGTCGACGCAATGAATGTTCATGCGGTAAAAACGTTGGATCCTGAGCGCGGTCCTGAGCTGCGCGTGGACGCAGAGCTTGACCTTGCTCTCGCTGACTGGGATCTTGTAGACCTTGTGCAGAAGATGGAGCCGTACGGGATTGGTAACGAGATTCCAAAGTTCGTGTCTCGTGGCGTACAAGTTGTTGCAGCAGAGTCAATCGGAAAATCAAAGACACATCTTAGGCTTACGGTCGCTACGCCAGAACGAGTGATGCGTCAGTGCATTGGGTTTGGATATGGCAAGTGGTCGGATAAATTAGTGATGGGTGATATGATTGATTTAGTTTATGAGGTCGGCGTTAACGAGTGGAACGGAAATCGTGAACTCCAATTGCAAATAAAAGATATCAAAAAAGTATGAAGGCAGTTTTACATGGAGACGGAGGATCTCGCGGAAATCCAGGGCCTGCGGCATCTGGCGCTGTGTTGTTTGACGAGGACGGAGAGGTTTTGGCCGAGGTTCATCGCTACCTAGGTACTCAGACAAATAATTATGCCGAGTACACGGCGATCATAATCGGGCTCGAGATTGCCGAGGCTCATGGGGTAACCGACCTTATCGTGAGATTGGACTCCGAGCTTGCTGTGAAGCAGTTAAAAGGAGAGTATCGAGTGAAGAACGAGGCTTTGGCTCGCCTGTATCTTCAGGTAGTAAATTTGAGTCATTCTTTTAAGAAAATTGAGTTTCAGCACGTTCGGCGTGAGCATAACAAACATGCAGACGCACTTGTCAACAAGGCGTTGGACGAAGCTGCGCGTTGAGGTGGTACAATTATATATATGTCGTTATTTGGAAAAAAAGAGGAGCGTTATTTAGGAGTAGATATTGGAGCGGGCGGTATGAAAATCGTCGAGCTTTTGTTTGAGGGTGGCCACTATAAGTTAATGACCTATGGCTCTACGTCTCGCAATGCTGATGTTGTAGCGACTGCGATCATGGAGAATCCAGAGGTTGCGATCAAGCACTTGGTCGAGTTGATTAAGGAGTCTGGTGCTCTGGCAAAAGATGTTATTGCGTCCCTACCGGTTCACTCGGTATTCAGTTCAATTATTGCAATTCCTAAAGTTAAAGAGGAGCTTGAAACTCGAGCGCTAGTTGAAAGGCAAGCCGAGAAGCTTCTTCCTCTTCCGTTGGCAGAAATGATTATTGATTATCAACTGATCGACGAGTTGGAAAGTAAGGGCGACGCGAAGACCGGCGAGCCAATTGATAAAACCTTGGTTGCGGAAAAAAGTGCGGCTACCGGTCGGGCTGACGTTAACGTGCGTGTGATGATCACAGGTGCTCAAAAAACAATGGTCAGCGCGTATACAAATATTTTCAAGGATGCAGGTTTGGATCTCATGAGCTTGGAAACAGAACCATTCGCGCTAATCCGATCTATGATAGGGGACGACAAGAGTCCTATCATGATTTTGGATATTGGAGCGTTTAGAACGAACATGACGATTGTTGAGAACGGTATACCTTTCATAAACCGAAGTATTAAAGTAGGTGGAGGATCTGTGACTCAGGCGATTGCAACGCAAATGGGTGTTAGCATTGAAGAGGCGGAGCAGGTGAAGTACGACCTTCATGCTGCTGGGAACGGTATACCAAAGGCCGTAGTCGATTTGTTCCAGCCTATCGTTCACGAAGTGCGTTATGCAATGGATGTGTTTATTAAGTCAGAGATTTCTTTGAACCAACATGTAGAAAAGGTTATCTTGACCGGAGGCTCGGCGTTACTACCTGGACTAGACGCCTTTCTTACAGAAGAGCTGAACGTTCGTACATTCGTTGGAGATCCGTGGGCGAGAGTAAAGGTGAACCCGGCTTTGCGTCCTGTGCTGGATGAGCTTGGTCCACGATTTGCGGTTGCTATTGGTTTGGCGATGCATGCAAAAAAAGAGGAGGCTAAAGAGAAGGTAAAAAAATAGTATGATCGAGGCCTGGAAACAGCGAGCAGAACCACTGGGCCTTCTTGTGCATGACCCGGGGTCACAGCTCTTGTTTGAGCACGCCGGCGACAGGCTGCACCGATTCAGCACGCGGAATCGTGATATACCGGTTCTGACCGTGTTCAACATACACACAGAGGTTCGCCCGCTTGTCGCGCTTCTAACCCTGGGGCGTCGTGTTGGTTGTTGCATTGATGACGAGGAAGATGTTGTTCATGTCGCGCGCAGAATACTCGCAATGTCACCAGGACTTTCTGAGTTACCGGTAGCGGTCTGGAATGGTGATAGCTGGGCGTCTCATGAATTAAATTCTCTTGTATGAGTTCATCACATCACATTTGCATTCTAGAAGATGACCACTTTTTTGCAGGTCTATTCGCACGCAAGTTTGAGGCGAGAGGGTGGAAAACAACAGTGATAGAAGATGTGGACGATCTTGACGACTGTTTAGACAAGGGAATCGACGTGTTGGTCATGGACATAGAAAGTAGCGATGGAGCAGGAGCTGATCTTGTACCAAAACTAAAAAGTTCACCCAAGACTGCTGCGATACCAATTGTCGTGCTCACAAAAGCTTCAGACAGATCGACGGTTCAGAAAATGATGGGGCACGGAGTCGATGCGTACTTATTGAAAGGTCACTTTGTTCCAAACGAAGTTGTAGAAAAAGTTCATCGGATACTTGAAAGTAAGGTTACATAAATATATGAATGCACCAAAAGGATTAACATTAACAGAAGGATTGGTAGTCGGTGGTATCATCGTGATCTTATTATTCGCAACAGGAATTTCTGTGTCAGCTGCGCGAGAACGAGTGCGAGATTACAAGAGATTGTCAGATGTATCTAGAATTCAAGCGTCACTCGAGCTTTTCTTTAATGAGCAGAACGCGTATCCAGGAACGGAGGGGGTTATTGCACTTGGAGACCAAGGCGCACGATGCTTAAGCTCGGACGGTTTTGGCGTGTCTTGTCCGCCAACTGGCAAGATATTCATGAACCCTGTGCCAACGCAGACGAGTATTGGTATCAGCGGTTCCGATCTGCAGGTTTATGGTTTCGAAAGTAGCGGTAAAACATACGTATTATCCTTCATGGTGGAACGTGCAATTCCGCAAACGGATATAGTAAAAGGTCTTGTATGTGCGTATCCAGGACAAGCAATTATTCCGGCGCGAAACGGTGTGTGTTCATTGCTTGGTGAGTAGGCAGAACCCGGGGCTTGCCTCGGGTTTTTTGTTAGTAGCTTTTGTGATAATATGACCATATGATTACGTATTTTATAGCAGCGATTGTAGGTCTGATAGCCGCTGGAGTTATTACTGGAGGCGTTTTTCGCGCTCACGATGAATGGCGCTGGATGCGGCCAAAACGAGCCTGTTTAAAGTGCGAACTACCTCGTGGTGGCGCGGATCTTCTGCCAGTGATCGGTAGTGTCTTGACGACGCTTCGATGTCGATCGTGCAAAGCGCATATTGCGTGGCAATATCCAGTCATAGAGGCTGTGATCTTTCTTCTCGTGCTGTTTCATTTCTGGCGCTACATTAATGGTATGTGGGTTCCAGACGGCAGCGATATTCATATGTGGCTTTGGTTAACGCGGGACATACTGTTCACGTTGTTTCTTGTGATTGTGTTTGTTTACGACTTCAAGTATTCGCTGATCTTAGACCGTTACACAGTTCCAGGGATTATTGTTGCGCTCGGTATAAACTTAGCTCTTGGTATAAACTGGTTTACGCTGGTAGCTGGTATGTTTATATTGTTAATGTTCTTCTTAGCTCAGTATGCGTTGTCTGGTGGAAGGCTGCTGGGAGCAGGGGACATCCGCATGGGAATATTAATGGGAGCCATGCTTGGCTTTGTTGATGGTATTAGTGCTATGTTGATTGCATACGTTGTTGGTGCGATATACGCTATGATTGCAATTGCACTTGGTAGACACAAGATGAGTGATCACGTACCATTTGGAACGTTTTTGAGTATTGGAACTTTTACTATGATTGTTTGGGGTAAACAGCTACTTGAGTTATTTCTATGAACAAAGAAGCAGCGTCACGAATTAAAAAACTTAAAAAGGAGATCGCTCATCACAGATAT
>JABMPK010000083.1 GCA_013203725.1 Candidatus Uhrbacteria bacterium
CGGCGCGTCGCAAGCTAATCAAAATCCTGCGGATTTTGCTCGTACAATGTTCGAACTTCGTCCAAGAAACACCGCCATTCGACTTCGTTTGATTACCATCAACTTCGCTCATGGTCTTCGACCGCCAAGTGAAGAGAAGGTTCCATAATCTAACAAAGTCGAATGTCCCCAACGTAGTTCGTGGAAGCGAACGGAGTGGGACCGCAAGAATGCACGCTTCATGCGTGTGTTTTTGTTATAATGATTTCATAGAATTATTGTAAATATGAAAACCAAAAAACTATTCAAGTTAGCACTCGCAGTAATTGTAACCGAGCTTGCCGGGATACTCGGCGCCTTATTTACAACGTCAGCTATACCGACATGGTATGCAAACATCGTTAAACCGGCGCTCAATCCTCCAAGCTGGGTGTTTGGCCCCGCGTGGACGTTGTTGTATTTGTTGATGGGAATATCTGCGTTCCTAATATGGCAAAAGGGCACGAAGCGTAAAGAAGTGCGAGTTGCATTAAGCGTATTCGCAGTTCAACTGGGACTCAACGCAATCTGGTCACCAATATTCTTCGGCGCCCAGAATCCAGGTCTCGCTCTTATTGATATCGTATTAATGTGGTTCGCGATACTGTACACAATGATTCTGTTCAACAAGATTTCTAAGCCAGCGATGTCTCTGCTGATTCCATATATCGCCTGGGTAAGTTTTGCGACATATCTGAATCTGGCGATCTGGATCTTGAACTAGAGAACGAACTTATCCACAGCCCATATTTTATATTACGTAGCAATATTAGGCAGATACATATCAGGGGTCAGACCCCGGGTCAGACCCCGGACCTGACACCATTTATCACAGATCCATCTAAATGTGCTAATCTTACCTCATGGACGCAAAAGAACAGATTAGGGAAAAGATTGATGTTGCGGATTTAGTCGGGGAGTATTTGCAATGTAAACCTGCTGGACAGGGGGCTTTTAAGGCTCTTTGTCCTTTTCATAGTGAGAAAACGCCGTCTTTGTACATCTCGCGCCCAAAGCAAATTTGGCATTGTTTTGGTTGCGATAAGGGCGGTGATATATTCTCGTTCGTCATGGAGATGGAGGGTATGGATTTTCCCGAGGCGCTCAAGGTGCTCGCGGATAAAGCGGGCGTAGAGCTTCCCAAGTATACAAAAGGAAACGATGACGCTAAGGGACGGTTGAAAGATATAAACAAGTTTGCAGAGGAGGTTTACAAAAAGTTTTTGAATACTGCAGGAGGGAAGGGGGCTCGTGACTATATTACGAGTCGTGGATTTACTGGTGAGATTGTTGCAAAGTTTGGGTTTGGATATTCTCCGAACGGTTGGACAGCGTTGGTAGATGTTACGAAGCAAAAGAAGATCGGCTCCAAGGAGTTAATGGATGCGGGACTCGCGTCGCAGGGGAAGATGGGTGTGATTGATAAGTTTAGAAATCGATTGATGATTCCTTTGCGCGACCATCATGGAAACACAGTTGGATTCACCGCTCGTGTTCTGGATCCCAACGACAAGCCCAAGTACATGAACTCACCACAGACTCCGATCTACGACAAGGGCGCTTTGTTATATGGACTTGATCTTGCAAAAACGGCGATTAAGAAACAGAACGAGGTTGTTATAGTAGAAGGAAATCTTGATGTTGTTGCATCGCACATGGCGGAGGTCGAGAACGTGGTCGCAAGTTCTGGGACTGCTTTGACCGACAGACAAATTAATTTGTTGAAAAGGTACACGAACACGCTCGTATTCAGTTTTGACACAGACACCGCGGGGTTCGAGGCGGCACGTCGCGGGATGAGGCTGGCAAGTTCTATGGGCTGCAACGTTCGCGTTGCCGTGATTCCGCCAGAGCTTGGAAAAGATCCTGATGATCTTGTGCAAAAAGATCCAAAGTTGTGGCAGGGAGTAGCAACGAAACATATAGACAAGATGCAGTTTTTGTTTGATCGCATTGTGGGGTCGATCGACCCTCGCGAAGTCAGCGAGAAGATGAAGGCGGGGTCTGAGTTTTTGCCCGAGGTCGCATCGCTGGCAGACACGATTGAGCGTGAGCATTGGTTGAAAAGGTTTTCTGATCATGTCGATATAAGCGTTGACGTGTTGCGGAAGGAGCTTGATGGTCATGCGCGTGATCTTGGCGATGCTGGGAGTGCTCGCAATGCTGGAGCGGGAGGGAAGAATCCCTCCCCTACGGCTCGGAAACAGGAAGATGCTGGCAATGCTGGAACGGACAGGTCGCGACCTGTCCCTACGGCACAGGAATTACCGGATAAATTGCTGGATGTACTGTATTCTGTGGCATTTTCTTCGAAAGATGCGGCAAAAACGTTTATTGACCATCTTCCTGAGGCGGAATTGCCCGAAGGTTGGTATAAAATGCTTTACATAGAGATGACGGATGTGTATAATGCCGTTCATACGCAGACTCCCGAAAAATCATTTTTTGAAGCTCTTCGGTCCCATTTGCTCAACAAAGAGATAGACGTGTCAAGAGTTGACCGTCTTGCCCTCTTAGCCGAGCGTCAAGGAGACTCGACAGACATGCTTCCAAACCGGGACGCGACAACCGAACTGACGAACATTATTGATCAATTTAAAGAACGGTCAAAGAAAGGCAAACGGCGAGCAATACTCGCCGAGCTGCGTCGTGCAGAACAAATGCAGGACACAAAGCTAGTTGCGGATCTTACCCGTCAATATCAGACGTTGTTGTAATTTATGGCACAAAAGAAAACACCTGCGGCACGCCCTAAAAAGGCTGCGGCGGCAAAGAAGACAGTATCCAAGAGCTCTCCTGCTAAGAAAAAGCCGGCTGTAAAGAAGGAGAGGTACCAACGGTCAGCTCCACCTGAAAGAGCGAAAATTGATAATCTGATCCATAAGGGTCAAACGCGAGGCTTTGTAACAGAGAACGAAGCTTTGTTTACTTTTATAGAAGTAGAGGACTACATTGAAGAGTACGAAGATTTTTTGGATGAACTTGAGGTGAATGGCTTGCACCTTGTTGAGGTTCGTGAAGGATTCCTTGGAGGTAGCGCAGACCATAAAACTGCTATGGATAAGATACGTGTGAATGTTGATCGTAATGCAGCTCCGCTTACACTGGAGATGACGCAGGATAATATTCAGATGTATCTTAGAGAAATTGGAAAAATTCCTTTGTTAACTGCAGAAGAAGAGGTTGCGCTCGCAAAGCGCAAGGAACGAAACGACAAAGAGGCTGAGCGTCGATTGATTGAGGCCAACCTACGACTTGTTGTCTCTATCGCAAAAAAGTTCGCAGGAAAAAGTTTAACATTGCTTGATTTAATCCAAGAAGGAAACATTGGACTCTTCAGAGCAGTAAAGAAATTTGAATATAGAAAAGGTTACAAGTTTTCAACGTACGCAACATGGTGGATTCGCCAGGCAATAACGCGTGCGCTCGCCGACCAGTCGCGAACTATCAGAATCCCTGTTCACATGGTGGAGACAATCAATAGATTCTCCCAAATTGGACGTAGATTGTTACAAGACCTTGGTCGTGATCCGTTGCCAGAAGAGTTGGCCGCAGAAATGGACGAGCCTTTGGATAAGGTTCGTCACATCATGAAGATTTCTCAGGAAACAGTGTCACTCGAGACAACCGTTGGTGACGATGATGAGGATTCAACGCTAGAGGACTTCATCAAAGACACTAAGAACATTTCTCCACAGAAAGCTGCTGCACGTCAACTACTAAAAGACTACGTGAAGATTGCGATGGCAGAGCTGACGCCGCGAGAGCAGAAGATTCTGGAAATGCGGTTTGGACTAGTGGACGGAGTTAGTCATACACTGGAAGAGGTTGGAAAAGAGTTCGACGTTACTCGTGAGCGTATCCGACAGATTGAGGCAAAGGCGCTAGACAAGATACAGTCGCACAAGATCGTGGAAAGACTCCGGGACTACTAGTCTGTTATAATGGAGGTACTATGGAAAACATATCAAAATTACAAAAAAGAGTAATCTCACTCGCTACTATTGTTAGCGTCATTGCATTGAGTTTAGTAGCTTCAGTGCCTGCTGGGGCATATGTAGGTATTGTAGACGCGACAGTAGTTCCTGGGACTATTGATATTTCTACACCCACAGATATTGTTGTGTCGTTTACCACTCCGGTTGAGATTCCGGCTAGCGGTGAGGTGGTTGTGATATTTCCAAGTACATTTGGATTGCAGCAAATTACAGATGTTACAAGTACCGACATAAACGGTGGGCTCACGTTTGAACTATTGCTATTTAGCGAGTTGCATATATCAAGATCTGGAGACGGCGATGCTATAGCTACAGGTTCAGTGATTGATGACCTTACGATATTGAACGTTACAACTCCACCAATTGAAGATTACGTTGGAGACTACACCGTATCTATTCAAGATTCCTCTGCTACAACGGTTGCATCTGGTAAAGCGCAAGGGCAGGTGTTTGAAGATCTTGTAACGCCACCAGCCGCACCGTTATCGCTCACACTAACATCCCCAAATGGTGGAGAAGTTTTCACGGGTGACGATGAGACGGTAATCTCATGGGTGTCCAATGGAGGCATTCCGTTTGCGAAGCTATATTTCTCTAGTAACGCTGGATCTACATATTCGCTGATTGCAGAGAACTTGTCAGGATCGACTTACAACTGGAGTGTTCCAAATATTGACGTGTCACAAGGAAAAATAAAGGTTGTCTCGGTCGACGAATATGGCGCGAATGTAAAGACAGATATATCAGATGGAAACTTTGAGATTTTGCATACCGAGGAAGTGATAGTTATAGACGATGTTGAGATGCCGGTTGCTCACAACTCTCTGATCAAAGGAACGAGTTTGTCTGCGGTATATTTCTTCAGCTCGGATGCTAAGCGATATGTCTTCCCAAGTGAGCAGATCTTCTACTCGTGGTTCAATAACTTCGATGATGTTATCACTGTAGACGACAGCGTACTTGCAAGCTTTAAGATAGGCAGCCGTATCACAATGGCGCCGGGTTCTCTTATAAAGATAACTTCAGATCCAAAAGTGTACGCTATAGATTCTGACGGGACGAAGCATCATGTTAAAGACGAGGTTACTGCGAGCGCACTGTTTGGGTCTAATTGGGCGTCGCAAGTTGTAGACATCGACATTACACAATGGTTTGATTACCCAACTGGCGACCAGTTGACGACATCGAGCGAGTTTACATCCACAGTCCCAAGTTTTCCAATTTCAAATTAAAAAAAAATAGGCCCTGCTCTTCGCGAAGGGCTGGGTCGTTTTTTGTTACAAAAACCCACCTGCTACATTTGGCTAAAAGGTAATCGGGCATTCCCAAAAGGGTGTGCGGGGTGTCTCTGCAATACGCCAGTAAACCAGCTTATTGTTAGAGGGGTGTCGCATGCCGCGGGGCTCTCGTGCATTCGCCAAGGCGAATACGTTTCCAAGCCCTAAGCCAAAATGTCCAAATGTGTGACAGGTGGATCTACTAATAGAATAACACAGTTGTAGCCGGAGTTACAGACTTTGTGATAATGTCCTTATAGACTCAAGTATATGAATGAAAATAAACAATACGATGTTGTGATAGTAGGCGGTGGCGTGTCTGGCACAGCCTTGTTTTATTTGTTGCGAACATACACAAATGTTGGGAGTATCGCTTTATTTGATAAATATGGTGGTTTTGGTCAGGCGAACTCACATCCAAAGAACAACTCTCAGACACTTCATTTTGGTGACATTGAGACAAACTACACATTAGAGAAAGCTCGCATAGTCAAGGCGGCGTCTGACCTTGTGGCAACGTACTGTGACAAATATGGCAGCGAAAAGCTTTTTAAGATATATCCGAAGATGGTTTTGGCGGTAGGGCAGGGCGAGGTTGATGCACTAAAAGATCGTTACGAGAAGTTCAAGGAATTGTTCCCAGCATTGCATCCGATAGAGAGGGACGAGATTGCCAAGATCGAACCTAAGGTTGTTGAAGGGCGAGACCCGGATGTGCCGTTGTTCGCGTTACATTCTACCGAGGGTTACACGGTAGATTACGCTCGGCTTGCAGCAGATATGGTGGAGCGGGGTCAGTCCGCGAGAAGTAAGGATGCAGATGTGTTCTTGAACACCTGTGTTGATTCGACACGTAAGACTAAAGACGGGTTCGAGCTTGATTCGAGCCGCGGGAAGATTCAAGCGCGTGTTGTTGTATACGCGACGGGTGCTCATAGTCTTACGTTTGCAAAAGAGCTTGGATATGCAGATGATCTGATCATACTGCCGGTCGCAGGAAGCTTTTTCCACACTCCGAATGTTTTAAACGGGAAGGTGTACACATTGCAGCTCAAGAAACTTCCGTTTGCCGCAGCTCATGGTGATCCTGATTTGTGTCGGGGAGACCGGTCCCGCTTTGGACCAACGGCAAAGGTGCTGCCAATGTTGGAGCGAGGTCAGTGGAAAACTATTTGGAGTTTCTTTAAGCTGTTCGACCTCAAGTTGAGCTCGTTGATGGCGGTAGGCTCTATCATTGCTGATACCACATACCTCAAGTTCATTGCGCGAAATATCTTGTACGACCTACCGCTTATTGGTCGGTTCTTTTTCCTCCCGAATATTCAAAAAATTGTACCGTCGATCAAAGCAATGGACGTTATGCCTCTCAAGGACGCGAAGGGGATTCGTCCTCAGATAGTGAACCGCGTTACGCGTAAAGTATCGCTTGGGGAATCGCGCATTGTAGGCGACAAGATAATATTAAACATCACACCTTCTCCTGGTGCTTCAACATG
Source organism: Candidatus Uhrbacteria bacterium (assembly GCA_013203725.1). Classification (GTDB taxonomy): domain Bacteria; phylum Patescibacteriota; class Patescibacteriia; order UBA9934; family UBA11717; genus JABMPK01. The sequence goes on from JABMPK010000083.1 coordinate 6,790, forward strand.
TCTTAAGAACGGAGAGCATGATATGCGGGATATTATTGAGTTCTTTGGTGACGAGTTTAAGATAGATGATGATAGATTTAGTACAGATTTTCCAAAGAGAAGCTGATAGGTTTGTGCGCATAGACATCTGTAGATACTGAAGCTAGTAAACATAGGCTATTTAGCCTTTATTTGTTACAATTGATTTATAATATTATAAAGAAAGTATGAATATACGATTTGCGAGATTGGGTACCTTGTTGCTAAGTTTTGCGCTTATTGGCGCAGGTTGCAACGTTGTGCCGCAAGTTCCGTGTGACACTATCACGGGACATGGAAGTTGTGTTTCGGACGGAGTAGACGAGGCGTTGATCGGATCGTGGAGTCTAGTCTCACAACAAGTATTCACACCAGCGGGCTCTATAACAAACCCTGCATCTGGTAGAACTCTAAATATTGCTGCTGATGGTTCTTACACTGAGGACTACTCGACAGAAACAATGCCTGACGGAACAGCACTGTCTATTGTAAGTCATTGTGATATTTTAGGACTACTCTCCGGAGCGTACGAAGTTGAAAGCAACCTAGACCTAGACTTTGATCCTCCTGTAGATGTGGCAGAGCTCCATGTTGTGCCAAACGGTGGTTCGCCACAGGTTAAGTGTCAAGCAGACGGAATACCAATTACTTCAAACGCCTCAACTTCGCCGCTTGGTGTTGGGCCGGTTGAAGGGGTGCCACCTTACGTTTTGTACACCTACACGATGGACGATGCTTGGTCTCAGGTTGTTATCACCCAAACAAACACAATCGTGAATCTTAAGAATATCTACACATTTAAACGAATAAACTAATAGGACCAGAGGTTTTATAAACGCCGCAACACTGTGTTGCGGCGTTTGTTTTACACTGCAATAACGGCATCATCATTAGTAATGTTATCCACACTGTAATTAGACCTTGATGTATAATGGAACAAATGAAAACAATACAATCCAGCGTGTCTACGCGCATGTATATAGTGAGTTTGGCGATCATGGTGTTCGCTGTATTTTCGTATGCGAGCTTCTTGGTTCCTTTTGCTGATGCAGCGGCTCCAACGGTCTCATCTGCTGTTATGACAAGTACTACGATATCAAACTTCGAAATCATTCTTACGGGTACAGACTTTGCTAAATTTGCAAGTTCAGCAACAACAAATGCAAACGCTACGGATTTACTAGGGTTGACATATAACGCAACAAATCCGACAGCTGGCTCAATCACAGGTTCAACGACCATGATCCTAACGTTTCCTTTGAGTACTGGCACCGGTAAATCTGGCGGAACGCTTGATATTGCTGCAGATACGATACAAGACTCAAGCAGTACAGGAAACGCATTGATCAATCTTGGAGACGGCTCTATCACTGATTCTGCAGCTCCTGCGGTGTACGCGTATGAGTTCAAGGATACGGATTACAACGGAAAGATAGATTCGTTCAATCTTGTATTTACTGAGACTGTAATTGGTGCAACTTCATCTATGTCTGCTTCGAACCTTCTAGTTACTAGCACTGGTGATTTTCCTGGCTTTTCAGTTACTAGCGACGCTACAGATTTTTTGACGAGTGATTCAAACAAAGCGACACTATCCAGCTCCTTGTTCGTTGAATCTACCAATTCAGTTACTACTGATGTAGGCGGCTCATTGGCAATATCACTTCAGGGTACATTTACCCTAGAGGATGCTGGCACTAATTCGATTACGCAAGCAACACTCGCAGGTGCTCAGACCGCAATATTATCTGTGGATTTAGCGGCGCCAGTCATTGAAGAGTTTCAGTACTATGACCAAGACAACGATGGGAAGGTAGATGAACTTCAAATTTATTTCAGTGAAGACATTGTTGCAAGCTCGACTATTGCAAAAGATAACTTTTCTTTTACTGTTGGAGATTTTACAGGTTTCGGTTTTACGGCTGGAGCTGGTGATCTTGTGTCGGGAACGGTTGATTCTCTCGTTTTGTCTTCTCCAACAGATGTGACAGAAGCTTCTGTTGTGGATACGGGTGATAATTCAGGGACATTCGCCGCCTCGCTTTCCGGAACCTTTAATTTCGATGATGCTGCAACAAATTCAAATACTCAAGTAGAGATATCAGGAGCGCAGGCGCAGATATCAGTACTTGATAGAGCGCTTCCTATAGTGACCCAAGCTGAAGTGACGGGAGACAACTCGCTCGCATATATCTTGAATGTATTGAAGTTCACTTACTCTGAACCGGTCGTTGTATCACTTGATGCTGGTGGAGATGCAGATGTAAGCGCGGGTGGCGCTGCAAGTTCATCGACTTCGACGTTGGGAGACATGACAACAGCACGCACTTTGACGGGCATTGGTACATGGGCTTTGACCAACGGTGGAGACATGACTACTAGTCAGGCAGATTCTAATAATGTAACGCTTTCAGCTAATGGGTTAGAGATAATGGTTGCTTTCAACGCATTAACAGAAGCGTATTTTAATGCTGGAACTGTTGGTCCTACTACGTCGGACTTTACGCCAGCGTCCGACGCTAATGATGTTGCTGACGCAGCTGGCAATGCTGTGAACGGGTCGCAGGCTGTGGTTGCATTTACATATTCTGATGCGTGGGACGTTACTGTGCCAACGGTGAACAAAACATGGTCTTGTGATTTGGACGTAGACGGCACTGTTGAGACTATGCAAGTTGATATGAGCGAATTTATACTTGATGGTTCTGCAGCTGCTGCAAATTTTGAATTGGATAACGATGCAACGAATGATGGTGAGGAAGAGGTTACAGGAACGACGTTTAACACGTCTACTCTTGGTTGTGACGGGTCAGCAGCGGCGGATGTTGCACATGACGACAAGTTCACAATTGCAAGTTCGGCAGGTGTGGATGGTACGAATACCGCTTACTTTCATATTGTATCAAGCGCCTTGCGAGATCAGGCGGGCAATAGGGCAGCGACTGGCGCTGCACTTGGTACAGAGAACGACAAGGCCGCGCCCCAAGATCTTGTGAGTATGAGCGCAGTAGGATCTAGTAGCTCAACAGTATCGCTCACGTGGACTGCGACAACATCAGAAGGTGCGTCATTTGACCACTATGAAGTGTGGTATGGCACTGATCTGTCGGATGTCCAGAACAGGACCGGTACAGCGACTCAGTGGACCATAGGTGACGATGCGGCTCTTGGAACTGAGGCGACTACAATCACGACTGTCACAGGATTGACATGGAGCTCTCTGTACTTCAAAGTCTTTGCGCTAGATACTGATAGCAACTCGTCAACGGTATCTGCAGTGTTGGTAAATAAGGCTACGGGTGGGGTGACGGTTATAGACGTGACCGCACCAACGGGCATTCTTGTCAACGCTCCAAACGGCGGAGAACTACTGTCAGGGAATAGCGAAGTTTCTGTCTCATGGACATCTTCGGGCCTTTCGATAGTGACGGTGGATCTTGAGTACACAGTAGACGGCTCTACTTGGACGCCTCTTGCTGCTGGCAAGTCTCCGTCTGGTACATATTCATGGACAGTGCCAAACGTACAGTCGAATATGGCGAAGATTCGTGTAATCGGACGAGACGTAGGGGGCGCAAACGCGGCGGAAGATATCAGTAATAGTAACTTTTCTATAAACGCAGTCGCAGCGCCACTTGATGTGGTAACCGCCCCTGTTTCGGGTGCTATGGGGGTATCACCAATCACTGGTGAACCGGAGGAGATATCTGAAGTTGAACTTGATAATTACATTAAGTCTCCGGGATTTTCTACTATTTATTATCTTGGAAGCGATTCAAAGCGACATCCATTTGTTAGCGAACAGACATATGCTTCGTGGGAAGCTGGCTTTGACAATGTCGTGGTCGTGACTGATGCGACGCTATCTACGTTCAAGATTGGCGTAACTATGCCGCCAAAACCAGGAGTGGAGCTCGTGAAGATTCAGAGTGTACCCAACGTTTATGCGGTTGTAGAGAATCCAGAGGATGAGTTTAGGCCGTTGCTCCGTTGGGTGAAGTCTGAAGAGATCGCTATCGATCTTTACGGATCAGCGTGGGCGGACTTCGTGATAGACGTTCAGCCAGGACAGTTTTCGTCCTTTGTAATTGGAATAAACATTTTGAATTCGAGCGATGTTTCGGTGGATCGCGCTGTAATGCAGACTCGGTACGGACTAAATGGAATACTCGATACTGTTGACTCTGACAACGATGGATTGAGTGATCTTGAGGAAGCTCGAGCAAAGACAGATAGATTCGAGCCAGACACAGATCACGACGGTTTGTGGGATTGGGAAGAGATAAACATGTACTCAACAGACCCTCTGGACCCAGACAGTGACGACGACTTGCTCAATGACGGAGACGAGGCATTTGGATCTCTTACAGATCCAAACAGAGCGGACACAGACAGTGACGGTTTGAGCGACGGTGACGAAGTCAATATCGGAACGGATCCAATGAAGTTCGATACTGATGACGATGGGATCTACGATCGCGAGGAGATATACGAGTACGGCACAAACCCACTAAATCACGATACAGACGGCGATAGTTTCCTAGACGGCGACGAGGTTGCCAACGGATTTAACCCATTAGGCGCTTAATATAAATCTAAAAGATAAACATAAAATATATGGAACTCTCATTCCTCCTAGGCAAAGTTATTGCAGTATATCTTGTGATTGTTGGTTTGATGTTTATATCGCGACGTGACGATATTCATGAGATCATGAAAAAATTTAAGAAAAACAGCGTGTTGTTGTTCGGGCTTGGTGCTGCGGTAATATTGCTGGGATTGTTCGTAATTTTGAACCATAATATTTGGGTGAGCGACTGGCGCGTTATTATAACAATCTTAGGTTGGTTAGCCTTAATCAGGGGTCTAGCTTCATGGTTCTTGCCAGAGGGGATGGTTCGATTGGGCAACTATCTAAGCAAGCGAGGACATTTCTTGATAGTTGGTCTAGTGGTATTAATGATAGGTTTATTTCTTGGATACAACGCATTCGGGCTAGCTCTTTAGGTAGTTTATATAATAAAACGGGCCAAGGGGTCCGTTTTTATTTTTCTGGATCATCTCTTGTATCATGAAGGGTACTGTGATATAGTTTCCTCGCTGAAAAGCATTCCGAGATAGCTCAGCTGGTAGAGCAACTGGCTGTGTCACTGTTTCTTTAAGCAATGAAATATATGCCAAAGAAACGTACCTATGCCGACCGCGCTGAATATCTCAAACAGGCAGTAGTTAAGCGACGTCGAAAAATTCGTGACTTGTCTATAGACTATCTTGGCAAAAGATGTCAGATATGTGGATATGATAAATGCAACGAGGCGCTAGATTTTCATCATCGTGACCCTTCAAAGAAGTCCTTCGGAATTTCTGCAAAAGGATACACGCGATCATGGAAAAAGGTGCAAGATGAGCTTGATAAATGTGCATTGATTTGCGCGAACTGTCATAGAGAAATTCACGCTGGCAAAACGCAGCTTCCAACGGAGACGTTGGAATGATAACAAGGTGAATTGTTCCCATCATAAAAACTGTTGGGAATGCGTCGAAACCCATGAAGTTCGTAGCTTTATGCGAAGACGTACTGGAAGCCTTCCGTCGAAAGACAATGGTAATCAGCAGCCAAGCCCTCGAGCAAACGCTCGTGTGGAAGGTTCAGAGACTATCCCGTATGGGAGTAGGATTGAGTACGGCTCAATTCGAAGCGCCTTGCATCCTCACCGACAACAGTCGGACGGATGATGATATAGTCCACGCTATTGGGAAACCAATGGGTTAAGTGTAACCAGTGGGTCGTGGGTTCGAGTCCCACTCTCGGAGCCAAGCAGGTCGATCAACAGAAATGTTGGTCGTTTTGCTTTCCAGAGAAGAAAGGTCGGCTAGATCGAGTACGTAATTAAAGGGTTCGTTGAGTTTAAAGACGAGTTCCTTGCCGTCTACAGTCGGGTTCTGAAGTAATAGTTTCAAAAATGCCTGTTTTTCATGAACTTCAGAACTCTCGAATATATCTTTTGCTCGGCGAGCTACATCTAGCACAGTAGCTACGTTGTTTTTATAGTCATGGTCAGCAACTGAGTGCTGTTCAAGTTGGATAGATAGAGTTTGAATCTTGTCAGAGTACTGTTGCAACTTATTGTCATAGTCTGGCTTAGTAATCCGCCTGTAACTTCACCTCGCTGTCTCTTTGCTTCAAACGATCTCTTTACGTTGTCGCTGATTGAGTTTGAGTAGTACTGAGCAAGACTTACTGCCATATTGAAGTGGAAGAGATCTGTGGCAGGGGAGTCACGGTTAAGTATGAGGTTGTCAGAAGGAAAGTGTAATTCGATCATTCCATCTCGACGTAGACCTTCAAGCTCTGGTAAACCAATCAAAAAGTCTCGGCTGAGTCGATCGACCTTGTCGCAACAAAGAGCTACCGTGTCTTCTTGATCGGTTATATAGTCGACAACTTTTTGAAACTCCTTTCTGTGCTCCTTGTACGCAGACTCATCAAAGATAAATTCTTTGTCACGTATCAAGGAGTTATGCCTTTCGATATAGCTAACTAACCTTGCATGTTGTGCAGGCAGGGAATTCCCAGCCTCCTTTTGCTCTTCGGTTGAGACCCTGGCGAGGATTATGGATTTCATGCCAATCATTTTAAGGCGCTGATTATTTCTTTTGTTAAATGCCACATCATGACAGGGGCCACGGCGTTCCCTAGAGCCCTATAGTTCGTTGTTCTTGAACCGATTAGATCGAATGAGTCTGGAAATGACTGGATCCTTGCAACTTCTCTAGGTGTAAACATTCGATACTTACCATTTGTTATCATCACTGGGTCGGTACTATTTAAGCTTACTTTCGCCAAGTGGGCTCCTACTGTGTTACAA
>JABMPK010000084.1 GCA_013203725.1 Candidatus Uhrbacteria bacterium
AACGAAGAGTTTACCGCCGCGGAATTTCAACAGAGAGCTTTTAAGTCAATCGACGAAGTGTTAAGCCGGGGAAAGCTTCCAGTACTGGTTGGCGGAACTGGTTTGTACATTCAGGCAATCACCGAGAACTTAAGCTTTCCAAACGTTGCGCCAAACGATGAAATTCGTAACAGGTTAAGCAAACTATCTTTAGAAGGCCTAAGAAAAACTTTTGAGTCGTGCGATCCTGTTGGATCCGCTGCGATTGATAACGATAATAAACGTCGCCTTATTCGTGCTATCGAAGTGTGTATGGTTACAAGAAAGCCATTTTCAGAAATGCAGCTCAAGCGTGAGCCGAAGTACGAGGTTCTGAAATTAGCTATCGACATGCCCCGCGAGGCGCTTTATATGCGCATCGATCACAGGGCACGTGATATGGTTTATGATGGATTGATTGCCGAAGTTACCGGACTCTTAGATGCTGGCGCAAATGTTACCAAGAGTGCCATGTCGGCTATTGGATACAAAGAAGTTGTCGATTATTTGCAGGGTCAGTTGAGTAAAGACGAACTTCTTTTGCTAATACAACAAAACACACGACGGCTCGCAAAGCGACAGCTATCGTGGTTTCGAAGGGACGCAACAATTAAGTGGATTCGTGAGGACGAAGAAGCGCTAGGGCTAGTCAAGAAGTTTTTGCAATAGCTCCTTTGTCTGCTTCGGGTCTGCGTTTCCTTGTGTTTTCTTTTGCACCATTCCAATGAAGAAGGCGAGTAGAGCTAGTTTTCCTGCCTTGTATTCTTCTACTTGTTCAGGGAAACTCCTCAAAACTTCATGGATAATGATCTCTAACTGTACCGCGTCATCAATCGGGTTCATTCCGAGATTGTTCATTATCTGCGCTGGCGAAGTTCCGTCCTCAAGCATGGTCTCTAGCACCAGTGTGCCAGTTTTGTTGTTGAGTTTGTTTTGGTAGACAAGAGTTAAGAACTCAGCCATGTTTTCTGGAGTGATCCGAATTATCCGAATATCTATCGACATTGAACTCATGAGTCCTAGTAGTCTGTTAGAAACCCAAGTTGTGGCAAGCCGAACGAGCTCGTCTTTTTTGTTTTCGGCTATTTCTACAGCAGTACCTTCGTTTGGAAGCGACGCTACCCAAGCATAAAGCTCGCTCAGTGTAGCCTCTGCAAAGTCTGCAAGTGCAGGGTCGTCTGCGAGGATAATGGCGTCTTCGTGTTTGAATCCAAGCTGATCAACAAATCGAAGTCGGCGTGCAGCTGGGAGCTCTGGCAAAAGATTCTTTTCCGTCTCTGTGATGGCGGCCATATCTGTGGGTGGGATATCTGGTTCTCGCATAAACCGGTAGTCAGCCGCTTCTTCTTTGGTGCGCTGCATTTCGGTCTTTTGCTTTTCGTCATTCCACCCACGTGTAGTTGTGACTGATGGTGGAGAGTTGGTTTCCCATAACTCGTACTGACGTTTGATCTCGTAATGCAGTGCGCGTTCAACAGCACGAAACGAGTTCATATTTTTGACCTCAGTCTTTGGGTAGAAAAGCTGAGCTACAGGAACTCCGTTGTCATCAACGGGTCGTAGTGAGATGTTCGCATCACATCGCATGTGCCCCTTTTCCATGTCAGCGTCGGATACTCCAATGTAGCGCATGATGCGACGAAGCTCTTGTAAAAATAGTTTGGCTTCTAGAGGCGTTCGGAAATCAGGCTTGGTTACTATCTCCACCAGTGGAGTTCCGGCGCGGTTAAAATCAACAAGCGTTTTACCATCGCGGTGCACGTTCTTCGCCGCGTCTTCTTCGAGGTGAGCCCGTTCAATATGAATTTTAGCAACTTCTCTATCCCCACCAGGAATTTCGAACGACAAGTATCCGTCTTCTGCAACTGGAACATCAAATTGTGATATTTGGTACCCCTTTGGAAGATCTGGGTATATGTAGTGCTTGCGGTCAAAGAATGTAGGGGAGTTGATTTTGCAGTTTAGAGCCAGTCCGATACGTGCTGCGTAATGTAGAGCTTGTGCGTTTAGTGATGGCAATGTCCCGGGATGCCCTAAGTCGATAGCGGAAATCAGAGTATTCGAACCAGCGCCCTGAGAGTGATTATCAACAGAGGAGAATAGTTTTGTCTTAGTTTTAAGCTGAACGTGTATTTCTAGCCCAATAACTGTTTCAAGGTGATGATATTCCATAATGAAGGCAGTATATCAAAAAATCGAGGCTTGAGAACCTCGATCTTCTTTTTCTCTACTTTGCGAGCTTTTTCAAGTGTCCGTATATCATCACACCAATACCTGTCGTTACTGGTAAAAGTACTCCGTCAATCAAGCTTTGACCCATCAGAGGTAGCCCGTGTGACCACGTTTCACCAATCAATCCCCCTACGAGCGAGAGTACAAAGCCGGTTATGCCGATGGATATCATGTAGATAAGGCCAACCACGATTCCGAGAGATAGCAGGAGGGCAAACATGTTGCCTTTACGCCCAGAGGTAATCTTCAAACTGTACTTCATTGAGTCGCCAACACCTTTTTTGTCTAGTACGGCTGCGTAGCTAGCTCCAAAGTACATGAGCGCCAAGATAATTCCTGGAACAATGAACGCAACAAACCCTAGCATTACCATGATATCAACCACGATGCTGACACCAATATATGGCCAAAGAACCTCGATTATATCTTTCTTTGCGGCTTCCTCGTTTGCTTTTCCCGTCATTGTTATCTGGTACATCAGGCGCATTAACACGAGTGACACCCAAATTGTAATACCAATCATTGCTACTCCAACCATTGTTGCAACTATAGGTTCTGGATATATAGCTATCAGTAGACCTTGCAGTGCTGATACCGCGACGTATGGTGCAACGATTTTCCAAATAACCGTCTGGTTGCTGGTGTAGCCGTTCCACACGGTCGACAGTACTTCACTGAATGTTGGTAGAGATTTTGTTGTAGATGCTGCCATAAGTTATATGAGGTCTTTGTAGATCTTGTGATCCGTTATTAGTAGAAGTGGGTTCATAAATACAAAAAGTAGTGTATAGGTGGTTGGCAATATCAACCAGTTTGCTCGCTGGATAGTTATCGCATCAGCGCCGCCCAGAAGTCCAAATACTATAACTTCCAAGACTATTGTTAGAAGAAATTGTGCAAGGAAGAAGATCCCAAAGTACAGGAGCTTTGGAATTCCAAGGCGAATAAATATAGACCAAAACCTTCCTTTAACAATGCGCGCACTTTCTTTTAACGCATCCATTCCTTGGTGACCCGATACAACGAGCGCGAAGATAGCGAATGCGAGGTAGATCATTATTGATAAAGGCGCAACAAACAGTATCATTGCAGCAAAGAGAAGTAATAGTATAACTAATGTTGGGAGGAACGTTGATAAAACGTTCGTAATAAACCAGAACGCCACTAACGGAATAGCGACTGTTATTAGAAATATGACTCCTAGATAAATACGTACAATAAATTGTGGCCAGAATAGCTTCCAACCAACCTGATGCAATTGCACCATCTTAATTTTTTTACCGAGGTCCTGATTATGTATCGCGGTAATAAGAGCATTCACTACCCAAATACCGATAATAAGAGCGAATACTGTGTTGTTGAGAACAAACAATATGATGCCCGAAATCTCCCATCCTGAAAGGTTTCTTGTGAGCTCCGTTGCGTTAACAGGGTAGAGACCTATTGCAATCACGTTGATAGCGGTAACCACAAGAGTCCAGAGGCTAAGCTTTATAAGCGTGCCAAAGTGGTTTCTGTATTGTTCCCAGGACTGGTCGATCAATGCGCCGATTCCGATTAGTTTTTTCATACGATTGCCTCTTGTAGTTTTTGAATCAATGGAAGTTCTGTTGGTATGTGAGTTTGTATTGCATTCCAGATCTCCTCGTGTATATCTTCAATGCTTCGAAGCTTGCTGTCTCGCGAGCAGTCAATAAGGTGATATCTTGGAAAATTCTCCGCGACTTCCTTGAACGTCTCGATTGACGCGCGAAGATGGTCCGGATCCTTTTCGTGTATGTCGCCTTTGACTTTTGTTTTCTCGTGCGATCCTTGCTCGGCGAGCTCCATCGCTACCTCCACCGGTACACTCAGTATAACATTCAGTGTAGGTCGAGGAATTTGCAAGATGTTGTGTTCGAGGTCGTCGTTCCATGCAAGGTATGCACTGCGCTCTGCTTGATCTAGAATCTTGCCGCCTTGGTGGCCCATGTTAGAACCAACGAATCTATCCGAGATCACGATCTTGCCTTCTGCGACCCATTGTTTGATCTTGAACGAAGCGTCGAATCGATCCATGGCGTAGAAGATGCTTGCAGCCTTTGCGTTTACGTCCTTTGCATTTTGTCCGTATTTTCCGCCAAGATATTCCTCCACCATACCGGCGCTCTTTGCGCCGTATTGCGGAAACGAGATCGTCTCAACCTGACGGCCACTGGATACAAAACGTTCGACGAGTTTTCTCGTCTGAGTAGCTTTCCCGGCACCGTCGGTTCCGTCGATAACGAAAAAGGCTCCAGTTGTTATGGAAGTATCCATGTTCTGGCTTAATTATAGCAGTTACGCATGTTTTGAGCTTGTGGACAGCTTATGGCTGTTTGAGTAGCAAGTACAACATATCTACGCCGTCTTCTTCGTCCGACCCGAGCGGCGTCATATCTGAAAACTTCCCTGGGATTCCTGGAAAGTATGTATCTACGTCGTAAACCTGTTCGATACGCGTGATATAGATTCCTGCAAGGTCGTCACGTAGCATGGCTTCCGAGTAGATATCCATTCCACCAATAGCAAAGATGTTTTCGATACCGTCGTCTGCAAGTCCAATAGCTTCATCAAAAGAATGCGCGACAGTAGCACCTTCGGCAACAAAGTCTGGCCGTCTTGTAAGCACAACGTTGACTCGGTCGGGCAGGGGACGGAACGCTTTCGGGATAGATTCCCAAGTAGTGCGGCCCATGATAACCATGTTTTTCTTTTGCGGATCCTCGGTCTTGGTTGTCACACTTTTAAAATGCGCCATCTCTTTTTTGAGATGCCACGGAAGCTTACCGTCTTTACCGATACCGTTATTGTTGTCGACTGCTGCGATTATGTAGAGATTGTGTTGCATATTCGAGTGTAACAATTCAATTGGCTTTGGTTGATTTTGAGCCCGTATGAGCTAGAGACATATTGCATTTTCAATGCGTTTCATTCTAAAGTAAAATTTGACATGCATCGATTTCATATGACATACACATTCCAGAACCCACCCGAAAAGGGCGGGTATTGTTTTTCTAGAATGTAACGTGTCTGGTGTTGCCTGGTGTTTGCTTGTATATGCTAGCGCGGACGCGCAGAAGGGCGTCCCTACGAGCTGGAGGTCGCCGAATTTCGCCTTGAATAATTATCAAATTGAATCTTGATTTATAATTTTCAATTTACAATTGCT
>JABMPK010000085.1 GCA_013203725.1 Candidatus Uhrbacteria bacterium
CCCTTCGACTGCCGCTCAGGGTCTGTGACCCTTCGACTGCCGCTCAGGGTCTGTGACCCTTCGACTGCCGCTCAGGGTCTGTGACCCTTCGACTGCCGCTCAGGGTCTTTGACCCTTCTAAGATCATTTTCGATCTTTTTGCGCAGTTCTGTGTTGTGCGCATATTGTCTCTACCCTACGACTCACGCTCATTCCTGCGCTGGTCGCAGATCATGAGCGGTAGTCGAATGGCGGAGAGAGAGGGATTCGAACCCTCGCGCCGGTATAACCGACCTAACGGATTAGCAATCCGTCCCCTTCAGCCTCTTGGGTACCTCTCCATGAGCCACAAAAGAGTACTATATTGGGTGGATTAAATCAAGTGTTCTGCGAGTGAGCTTTGTTTGGTATACTGTTGAGACATGGATACAGAAAAAGGACAATCGGTAGAAGATCAGATCGATCCTAAGTATGGCGACCTGTTGCTATACTGGACGATGCACGAGTTTCATCAACATGATCGTGGTACCGCGTGGTATGTTGTGTTCTTGTTGCTTGGAATTGGTTTGATACTTTTTGCAATTTTGACGCGCAACTATATCTTCGCGGTTCTGCTCATACTCATGGGAACGTTCATGATAATGCAGCATTTTAATGATCCTGAAGATGTGCCGATTGTGATTCTGACAACGGGAATTGTTATTGGTAATCACTATCATCCGTGGGAAGAGGTTAAGAACTTTTGGATTGCATATGAACCGCCAGATATTCAGAAGCTTTACATTGATTTTCACAAGAATCGTCACCCATACGTCAGCATAGAAATGCCTGACAATTTGGACCCAATAGAGCTGCGCGACACAATGCTTGAGTTTGCAGACGAGAACGACGATCGTCAGGAAGAGAGCTTGACAGACTACATCAGAAGGTTGTATAAACTCTGAGTTCCTGTTTGTCATTCTGAGCGGTAGTCGAAGAACCTTCGTCGTGCAAATCAGGATTACATGACAAAATGTACCCGTAGCTTCCACCTTCGCTCTCCGAGCTTCGGCGGACGCGGCAGCTGGCTAGAGGCCAGCTTCACTACAACTCAAAATGTACCCGTAGCTTCCACCTTCGCTTACCAGCTATGGCGGACGCAGCAGCTGGGCTGGTAACCAGCTTCGCAACAACTTAAAAATGTACCCGTAGCTCAGCTGGATAGAGCGTTGGCTTGCGGAGCCAAAGGTCGCACGTTCAATTCGTGCCGGGTACACCAGCAAGGCACTCACGAAAGTGGGTGTTTTTCTTTTCAAAATTTTGGGGTCAGACCCCGGACCTGACCCCATCTATGTAAAAAAAAGAACCGCCCACCAAGTGACCGTATCCGCACCGGTTACCGGTGGGGGTGGTTCTTGGTGGACGATCAAAGTGACCAGGTCCTAGCTTGCTCTTTGCAGTTCATGAGCATGTTGACCTCGAGGCCCTGATGACCGAACCCGTTGGTCGCGTCGTAGATGGTCGCCGTGTTTGCGCCGACCGCATACGTCTTCTGTGGCACCAGGAACGCCTTGACCGTAACATCCTCTTGTCCCTCTAGATGGACGTGGATTTCGACCCACTGACCACGTCCATCGATGATGAAGTGGGCAAGCCAGGTCCGATCTTCGCAGGTGGCGAACGGGACGTGCTTCGTGGTGTGCACGAGGTCCGTAGGCCCGATGCTGGAATCCGTACTCTCGATCCCGAGCTCGCAGAGGCTGCTGAGACCGGGAGTTCGGATCGTCACAGCTGGAGTCACGCTCGGGTCGTGCGAATGCGTGACCTCGATGTGGTTGTCCCAAACAGTTCCGTCGTAGTCGATCACCACGCCGTCGTCGGTGCGGTGGCCGATGTGCGGTATAGAGGTCTGCTCACCACCATCCAGAGGGCCGTCAGTCTTCAACGAACTGTCCATTTCGTCGTTGTAGGGCGCTACGCAGACAATCATCGTCAACAAACACAGGATCAGCATGATCATATAAAAGTTTCTCATCGAATCTCCTCTCAAAGTTCTGTTTGTACAGCTTTTACTTTGACTGCGAGTTTATCAAAATTACCGCTTTTGTCAATACTTTAGTAAGATATCTCTATGATCAACCATCCCATCACTGCGTTACCGGGTATTGGACCGGCGCAGGCTAAGAATTACCGTAAGCTGGGCATTGAGACTGTTCGCGATCTTTTGTTGGCGTTTCCTTTTCGGTATGAGGATTATCGGACTGTTCGTGGGATTGCGGACTTGTCGCCGGGGGAGACTACTACGGTTCAGGGGTCGATTACGAGTATTCGATCACGCAGGAGTCCTCGGGCGAAGATGATGCTGACCGAGGCGACGATTGAGGATGCTACTGGGACGATTACTGCCGTTTGGTTTCATCAGCCATATATTGCAAAGACGTTGAAGGTCGGCGACAAAGTTTCGTTGTCGGGAAAGATCGACGACAAGTTTGGATTGTCTATTGTGAATCCGCAGTTCGAGACTATCCGCGACAATGGACCAACTCAACACACTGGGCGACTTGTGCCGATCTATTCGGTGTCGGGGAAGATGGCGCAGAAAGGCAGGCGGAATGCTGTTAAGAATGCGATGATGGCGTTGGGCGAAATGAAGGAGTGGATTCCGAGCGGTGTTATAAAAGATTACGACCTTGCCACCATCGCTGAGTCGATCATGGCTCTACATTTTCCGGAAGAGCAGGCGCCGTGGGAGCGGGCGATGCGGAGGATGAAGTTTGCGGAGTTGTTGGTGCATCAGATTGCACATGTGAAAGCTCGTAAGCATATTGAGAAGTCCGATGCGCACAAAGTTGCGATGGATTTGGAGTTTGTAAAAGAGACGATCTTTAACCTCGCTTTCGACCTTACTGGAGCCCAGCGAAAGGCCTCATTTGCGATTATGCAGGACATGGAAAATGGGACTCCTATGCACCGTTTACTCGAAGGTGACGTGGGGTCCGGAAAAACTGTTGTAGCAGCGTTAGCGGCCGGAAATACGGCGTTCCAGGGCTTTCAGAGCGCGTACATGGCCCCAACAGAGATACTCGCGGTGCAACAGGCATCCGGTTTGCAGGAAACGCTTGGGCCGGAGCTTCAGATTGCGCTTTTGACGAACTCGTACCAGGAAATAAATGGGGTGGCTGCCACCCGAAAAGAGATTCTTGATGCGTTGGTAGATGGGCGAGTTAGTATCGTTGTTGGAACTCACGCTTTGCTCTCGGACGATCTTGCTGTGCCCAAACTTGCGCTCGTGATCGTGGACGAGCAGCATCGCTTTGGTGTTGAACAGCGCAAAAAGCTCATGACATCACGTGGCGACATTGTGCCACATTTCTTGTCTATGACAGCGACTCCAATTCCGCGGACACTGGCTATGGCGTTGTATGGTGACATGAATATTTCGATCTTGGACGAGCTCCCGCCGGGTCGTGGTGAGATTGAGACTGTGTTGTTGCGACCGTCTCAGGACAAAGAAGCGTATGCGATGATCGCGGAAAAGCTCAGGGCAGGTTTCCAGGCGTATGTTGTTTGCCCGTTTATTGACATGAGCGAGGTGTCCGAGGCAGATTCGGTGAAGGAGCTGAAGTTGAAGTTGGAGAAAAATCATCTGAGACAATTTTGTATTCAGGAGTTGCACGGCAAAATGAAAGCAAAGGAGAAGGATGAAATTATGGGGAGGTTTAGAAAAGGGGAGATTGATGTTCTGGTCGCGACTACGGTTATTGAGGTCGGCGTTAACGTGCCGAACGCTACTACAATCTTTATTGAGGGGGCGGAACGGTTTGGGTTGGCTCAATTGCACCAGTTGAGAGGGCGAGTGCGACGATCTTCAGACAGGGCAACGTGTTTCTTGCACCCAACAAGTATGAGTGGGTCTACAAAAGAGCGTTTAGAGGCTATGGTTAAGTACGATAGCGGGTTTATGTTGGCAGAGATCGACTTGAAGTTGCGTGGTTCAGGTGACAGGTTTGGGACTCGTCAATCAGGGCTTCCAGAGTTCCAGTTTGCAAGCTTGTCTGACCACGCGCTCATTGCCCAAGCTCGCGAGGTCGCAGAAAAGATTCTGGAGTCAGACCCAGATCTAGAGCTGGAGCCAGAGCTCGCGGCTGAGCTTGAGCGGTTCCTTGCCAGAAATGCGCCGGAATAGCCTGGGGGACAGTCCCGGGGACAGGTACGGGGACAGTCCCTGGGACTGTCCCCGCTGGTACTAGAAAATACTAGCAACCCCCTCCTTGCTAAGGAGGGGTGGCCGAAGGCCGGGGAGGTGGCAATGTTGCAGTCATTGGCCACACAAGAAAAAAACCGCCACTAGGCGGTTTCTACATGCTTAATTTCCAGAGGCCGATCTTGCCTGTATCCAATGCCCAGCTTCATTGCGTGCTCGGCTTTTTGTAGCTCCATGCCAATATCGAGCGCGTGGGAAACTTGGGAAACGATATCAAGGTGGCCGATCTTGAGTGCGAGGTCGTGTGCCGAGTTTCCTCGATACTCGGCGATCACTGCACCTTCACCGGTTTGATGCTCGGCGATAATCTCACGGTCTTCAACTCGGATTATTATACTGCCACGCTTATCTCCAAACAGTGCGTCGAAAACTTTCCTTGGGTCACGTTCCAAGTATGCACAGTTGATCAACTTCTCTGCGTGTTCAAAATCACCTTCGTAAACGTGTGCACTGTGCGACTGAATACACATCGATCCGCGTTCAAAACCTGTTGCTTCTGCGACTTCTTGATGCATCGCGATGAGTCCGAACGCATTCGGTATAGCTGCCTTAAATATGTCGTGTGATCGGAATGAGGCTATCATATTCAGCTTACCTTCGCTCTGAATACACTGCACAGAAATCAAGCAGGGAGGTGATTTTGATTGAGCGTCCTGCGATGGAATCAGGGTCGTAGCGACAGCGCGACGAGAATCTGGACTCTCTACAAGGCTGCCGATGAGGCCTTCCTTGACCTGATCAACGACCTGGTCACCAAGCTTCCAGTCTCGCAATCGTGAACCGTATGTGTAGGACACGCCTTCTTTGGTGTTCGCATTCAAAAAAACATCGTGATATTGCTCGATGGCAGACTTCGTTGCACCAACTGTCTCCTTAAGTTCGTCCGGCCAGTCTGCCGGTATGTCCTCGGGGAAGGACCCGGCTTCGTTGTGAATCACCCATTGCGCAGAGAGCAACTCTTTTTGCTCCATTCCATACTGCGAACCTTTTACTGTTCCGTACCGCATAATATGAAAAACAAGTTTGCGCCACGCTTCGATAACGGTATTACCATGAACTGTAAAACCAATCTTCTCCGACGGTAATGTTGAGATCTCCCGGATAGCGGGAGGAGGGAAGTCGACCGAGTCCATGTATGGCTCTGACTCCGAGCTCTCTATTTTTGAAACTGCTGTATACAAATCGTGTTCAGATAAGTCAGAGAGTTCAACTTTTGTTATCATGGTCCGAACGACCGGAATATCGATCTCCGGTTCAATTTGAAAAGAGGTCCCAACAATGATCGAATCATCGCCAACACCGTTCTCCCAAAGTGCTTTGAGAATGTCTGTACCACTCGTTCCAAATGGCGTGTTGGAAAGTGGTCCGTGGCCCCAGAGAACCAGAGTCTTGATGTGGGGATTAAGCGCCAGGTTTCTCAATACGACGTTCACGCCTTGTCGCGAGTAGAGTGTTCCAATGATAGCGGCTTTTTCCAAGAGCTCGGGTGATGCCTTGATTGCAACATCTGCCTGATTCCAGACGGTGCAGAAACCAGTCGATGCCTTTTGGTTGCCGAGGATTACTGGATATTTGTTGTCCTGGAATATGGGCATAGGGTAATTTTCAAAATTCAATTTGGCAATTTCGAATTAATCAAGTTCGTTTTACTGTCATTGCGAGGAACGAAGCAACCCAGTTCGGTGCGACGCATGAGCTCGCTTATCGAGGTTGCTTCACTACCGTTCGCAATGACAGCATTGAGCCTCTCTGCATTGCACATACTACTCACTTAATCCGCTCTACCAACTCTCTCACCGTCTTAACTTCCGCCGCTGAAATCACTTGTCCCATACCTAACCTTTTCGACTCCTTGGACCGTCTCTCCGCCATCGGCACCGGTCTAACTTCGCCTCCAAGGCCGACTTCGCCAAATATAACAGTGTCTTTCGGTATTGCTTTGTCGAGCTTGGACCCAATCAACGCAGCGCAAACCGCAAGGTCAACAGCAGGCTCTTTTACGTTCATTCCTCCTACTACATTAACATAAACATCTTGTCCCGAAAATGATACTTTTCCGTGCTTTTCGATGATAGCAAGCAGCATCTGCATTCTATTCGTGTTGAATCCGGATCCACGTCGCACTGGAGTTCCGTAGCTAGATGTATTCACAAGCGCTTGGATCTCCACAAGGAACGCGCGTGACCCTTCGATCGTGCAGACCATTGCAGTTCCGGGAGCCGTTGGTCCGTCGTTCATGAACAGGGAAGAGGGCGATTCGACTCCGATCAGTCCTTTCTCCGTCATCTCAAACACTCCAACCTCATCGATGCTGCCAAAGCGATGCTTAGATGCGCGTAGCAACCGGTAGGCGTGGCGAGGGTCTCCGCCGAAGTGGAGCACGGTGTCCACCATGTGTTCTAGCATCTTGGGTCCCGCTATCAGGCCGTCCTTTGTGATCTGGCCCACGAGGATGATGGGTATGTTGTGTGTTTTTGCGAGAGCTGCGAGTTGTGCCGTGGCTGCGCGCAGGTGCGTGGGAGCTCCAGCAGCCGCGTCGTGTTCGCTGGTGGTCATGGTTTGGATCGAGTCGACTATAACGAGCTGAGGCTTTTCTTTTACAATCGCTGAGATCACGGGTTCAACTTCTGTCTTCGTTACAATCTTAACATTCTTTGTACGCGCACCAAGTCTGTCGAACCGTATCTTAAGCTGGGCAGGGGACTCCTCGCCCGCAACGTACAAGATCGATCCGTCGAGTGTGCCGGCTAAGTTCGCCAAGAGCGTAGACTTTCCAACGCCCGGCTCACCAGAAAGCAAGATTACTTGCCCTGGTACGAGTCCACCTCCAAGCACGCGGTCAAACTCACTGATCCCAGTGACGCGCTTATCTGCTTCTGACACCTTGATATCGCTAAACGCTAAAACAGCCGCCGGTTTGGCAGCTGTAGTCGCTTTCTTGTTTTTCTGCACATCACCCTCACCAAGCGTCCCCCATTTACTGCATTCAGTACATCGCCCAGCCCACTTAGGGTATTGCGCATCACAATAGCTACAGATGAACATGGGAGTATTTTAGCACATTAGTCACATTTTCCTGTTCGGAGATTAACATTGTCTCTCCAGCGTGCACCAGCATCTGAACACTTTATGCCGTATTCACGTGAGCAAAGGCCGGGATGGTCGCTCTGGAAGGCGTATGTCACTTGCTGGTCATCACAGAGCTTGCTCGAATCATCAATGAGCATGACTCCTGGGGTAGCTTCACAGTTCTTTGTAGAGTCCATGACTTGTTTACCTTCAAACTCGTAGAGCCAAGGTTGTACCAAGGATCTGCAAAAATTATTCGTCTGCATGATTCGTTCAAGGTTAGCTTGGCAAACTGCATCGGCCTTGAATACATCGTCCCCCTCGCACACTGCAACAACTGCAAAGCCTGTCTGGAATGGGCATCTCGGCTCGTTGTTCATTAGCGACTGCTGACCAAGTAATTGATATGTCTCATCGATATTTTTTCCATCTAGCTCTTTTATAAAGGCTGACGTTAATTTAAATCCGTCTGTATAGTTGCCCTCTACTACCTCGTTCTCGGGAAATGGGTTACAGATTGGTTCAGAAAGACAGTTGGCCATAACACATTTGTCGTAAAACTCTCTGGCAGCTTTTCTAGGGTCTGTGTATGTTTGTAGAAGTTCAAGTTTGGTCGGCGTTAAGCGTTTATCTGTTGGGTTGTGGAGCTGGTAAGCGGCCAATTGCAATCTGATTATTGCGTCTTTATGCATGATTGAATTATCGGATCCGTTTCCTAGAACGATGTCCTTAGTCTTGTTACGATCTGCATCGAGAAGAGGACTGCTACCTTCCATTACTTCACCGTCTGCACCTATAATCTCTGTCTTGATACTTGCTCCAAACGCAGGTTCCTTGGGATCAAGGTCGCTTGGGTTAACTACAGGGATATTCTTAAGTATAGTGAGTTCGAGAGACCTCATCCCAGAGATGTTAGGGTTTACAAACGTTAACACCGACGTAACAGTCAAGAGAATGAGCAATCCAATAACCGCCCCGGTAATGTGTTTTTTTGCACTTGCAAGTTGTCCGGAAGCCGATCCTACCATGTATTCAATCCCGCCGATCATTATTATTACTATGCTAAAAATGATGCCAGCTGTGACCATGAAACGGTATACGGAGTTTAGGTATACCGATATTGTTCCAATACAAACCTTACCTTCTGAACACGTTCCTTCCGTCGCCGCCGTTCCAATAATCACGCTACCCTTAAAGTCAGAATCTCCAAGCCCGGGAATCTTTACCTGTAATTGCGGCGCGATAGGTTCTGGTGTGTTTGCAGCCGCATGAGAGATGACTGGCACCAAGAACAACATGCAGAGCATGCTTGTTATGGTAAGGATGCGGACTAGGTTTTTCATATAAACTTTTTATTGCACCGGTTTAAGGTAGATTGGGTAGCTTCCACATACATGATCCAAACTCTGTTGTCTTAGCGCTGTTCCCGGAGCTCTTCCTGATCCTGCAGAGTTCACCAACATTTTGTCGCTAACATACAGCCAGATATGCCCATACGGTGATACCTTACCTTTCCACTCGGTTCCCTTGGCAGTTGTCGGCTTATTACCATCTTCATCAGGTTTTGTGTGCTGTCCACCAAAGCCAATATAATCACCTTGTTTAAGTTCATGCTCAGTGCCATCTTCAAGGGTTACTGTCCCTTTTCCACAGGCCGTTATCTTGGTCGCGCCGCTTCCAAAGATCCCCTGGGTTCCACCGCTTTCTCCACGTTGTGGTATGCCGGCGCATTCACTCAATATTGCCAGAAACCCGGAACAGTCAAGGCACATTGTATTGTCTGGGCAGTAGTAGCCGTACGGTACGCCATTAGGATCTTTGCGCACGTTCTCCCGATTAACTTCGGACGAATATGCCGGACCATTACCGCGAAGACCCTTGCCGCCAAGTCGATACGATACCTTACCCTTAAACGAGTCGTAAATATCTTCCAAGTCAGAACCGGGGGTCCTGGGGCAAAAAATTCCTATCGACTCCATGTTGCTTTTTAAAATTAAGTTTGAGTTTGGATTCGGGGGAATGGCTATATTTCCAGGAACTGCTGTCGAAAACGAGTTAGCTGCGGATACGTCCCCTGATGCAACTACATACGCAATTGGATCTAAGATTTCTGCGCGCACGGGTTTCGTTGTAGTAATATTTGGGTTCACGAATGAAAGTATCGCGGTAGTACTGAATACAAGCAGTAATCCGATTACTGAATTTTGAATATGTTTTTTTGCATTTTCGATTGTACCAGCTGACGAACCTATCATATATTCAACCCCGCCAATCATGATTATCACAATTGCGAAAATTACCGCAGCACCGGCACCCCATTTATAGAGCGCGTTAATATATGTTCCCAAGGTGTCTACGCAAATATACCCTTCGTCACACCCATTTTTCCCATCGCCCACGACGATCGAATTTTCAAAACTGAGAGCCGGAATCTGAACTTGGAGTTCCGGTCTTATAACTTTCAATTCTTGTTTCGATGTGTCTGGCGCGGGCTCTGGTGTTGGCTCTACAGTCGTTTGGGCAAACGCAACTGGCGCCAAACTCAAGAAACATATCATGAATAACGTGGTGAAAATGAGGCCGCGTTTTATCATAGAGCGTCGATAACAAATGTTATGGCTTCGCGTGTGAGCGCTCCTGAGTATAGATTGCCGTTTATGAAGATTGTGGGCGTTCCTGTAAGATCAAGAGCGATAGCTTCGTCGAGTGTATGCTGTACAACCGGCCTTGTTACCTCAGACGACATGCAGTTATCGAAAATGCCAACATCTAGTCCAATCTGCTTAGCCGTATTTTTGATACCGTCGGCGGTCAAACTAGAGCCTAGCTCCAGCATTTTGTCGTGCATATCCCAGAAATATCCTTGATCCTGTGCGCAACGCGCTGCCATTGCGGCCACA
Organism: Candidatus Uhrbacteria bacterium; assembly: GCA_013203725.1. Lineage (GTDB taxonomy): Bacteria > Patescibacteriota > Patescibacteriia > UBA9934 > UBA11717 > JABMPK01. The sequence goes on from JABMPK010000085.1 coordinate 10,192, forward strand.
AACGAATTTGGATGCGCCCCAACGTTTGGCGCGTCTTTCCATATAAGCCGTCGCTTGTTTGGTGACTCTGCAATAACTGCCTGCAATTCCGATTCGACTGTCTTGCATAGCGGGCAGTCAAAGTCACCGTATTCAATGATAGTTATGTTTGCGTTTGGATTTCCACGAATCGGATCAATGAAGCTAATAGGCGGTGACTCCAGTTTTGTTGGAACAGCTTCAATCTCCTGCTTCTGTATAACTTTCTCGGGAATGACAACTATCAAAAAGATCGCAAGTGTTGTAACTGCGAGGAGAGATAAGATTAGTAACAGTATTTTATTCGACATAGTTATCTAACCTGCAACTGTTGAAGTGTTCCTGTTATTGAGTTCTGGTAGAAAAGCGTTCGTCCATCGTCGCTAACATTCAAGTTTGTCATACTTGTTGGTTTGTCTGGTACGCCTACAACAGTTGTGGCCCCCGTATTTGTGTCGACTCGGTAAATAGTGTCGGGTATTCCAAAAGCAAGGCTTCTCTGTAGGCCTGATCCTTCTGGAAGGTTATTTGGAACCGCGCAGTAGACGACAGTCTTGTCTGAATATGTACATTTATCTGCCCATGTGTTCAACGCTACACTTCGGCGGTTCTCACCAAGCGTGTCAGATCGTGCGTCAACCAGCCAAAGTTGCGGCTGGTAGCTGCTAGAAGGGCCGTGTGTGCTGTATAGGAGACGCGAACCGTCCGTGCTCCACTTAGGCTCGAATGAGAAACCTTCAACAACGATACCTGGGAAGTTCTCTTGATTTTTTCCAATTGCCAGAATCTGCTTTCGTCCAAAGCCGCTGGTCAAGGCTCCTGTATCTGCGAAGGCCACAACCTGGTCGTTTGGAGACCAGTTGACCTCAACTTTATTCGCGTTGTTTCCAAGAGCGGCGATTGTCTGTGCATTGTTTCCGTTTGGGTCTGAGATTACAAGCCAACGGTTTCCAGGATCGACCCCGATGCTTTTTGTGATCAGCTGGTTACCAGCAGGGGAGAAGTCAAAGTCCTCCCAATGCTGCGGAAGCGTGTGGGTATCTCCAGTTGAAAAGTCGACTACGATGTTTGCGCCATCAGGGAATTCTAGAACTGCATTTTTTCCGTCGGGGCTCCATGTAACATCATCAACGTCCGGGTAACTGGTAGGGAGTAGGGCGATGCGGTTTCCATCTTTGTCCACGGCATAAAACTTTCCGTCCGCCGGGTCGTAGAAGTTGAGCGATCGTCCGTCGGCGCTGAGCGAAGGGTTCGTGACGCCGGTAAGCGTGAGCGCTGTAACCGCAGTTGGCCCGCCGATTGCGATAGGTGTTGGCGCGATGGTAGGCAGGGTACCGTCTTCTTCTGGAGACACGAATGTCCGGTCGCCAGCTTCTGTAGTACCAGGAAGCGCTCCAGGGATTCCTTCTGTGATTACAGGGGATACTTCTTTTGGACCTGCCGGCGCTTTAAAGAACACAAAGTAAAGTCCCGTGGCAATCACGATAACGACAGCGATAAACCCAGTTACAACCAATATTTTTTGCGTGCGGAATGTCATAGATGTTTTTATGAGGATCAATACTCGTGTCGTGTACAGCTATCAATATGTTAATAATATCATAGTTAGCACTGTACGTATTCGCTTAGATTTACTTTTTCTTGCCAGCACCAGCGCCTGCAAGTTTAGTTCTTGCTTGCTGAAGCTGTGCAATTTTCTTTCTAGTTTTGAGCCAGGACACTATTGTAGACGTGGTAAAAGCTGGGAGCGCCGAAAAGATTGGCACTACTTCCATAAGCATGAGTGGTCCAGCACTCTTCATGTTATTGTTGAATATCGCCCTTCCTTTGCGCCACATGAATATAGAGAATGCGGCGGCGAATCCAAAAGATACGGCGTTAGACAGGAAAGGGGCTATTAAAGCAGTTGGGAGTGGGGGAATACTTAGTATTCCAAAAACAAAGCCAGCTGAATCTGCAAGCATTGCTATCATTACCATTATCATCCAGCCTTTGTTGCCACCACCTTTCTTTATCTGGGAATCCAGTTTTTTCAGCATCTTTGCTTTCAGCTGCGATGCCTTCTTGAGCGCTTTTGACCTGCCTCGTCGTGACATTTTTATGCCTTCCTCCACTTTTATGTTTGACGCGTTTTTCTTGTTGGCGTCTTTATAGAAAGTTGGCTGTTCTCTCTTGAGTGAGTCTAGACCACTTTGCAGGTCGTGAAGCTGTTTTGAATCAGCTCTAGCTTTTGACTGCATCACGTTCTTAAACCTAGCAGAAATCCCACCTTTTGATGTAGGTGTTGGAAGCTGGCTCAGCTCTGGTTGATTGTAACTTGTATGGTTACCTTCTGCAGGTTCTGCATTTTGCTCTTCCTTGCTGTCTGTGCGACGCTGTGCAGAATCGGCAGAACGAGCGGTCTTAAGCTCTCCAGACTTGGCTTTGGGATCGAACTCTTTTTCTGAATCCGCCATAAAAAAACACGGTAAATCACTTGTATTTTACCGTGTTTTGGCTTCAAGGTCGATCTTGTCCTTGTTGATAGAAATAAAGAACGAATCGTGTGAAGGTTGTTTTAATAATTGATCTGCAATTAAGCTGGCTACCAGCTCGTTTACCTTCTGGCGAATGTTGCGCGCGCCTGATACGTCGGCTTGGCTAAAGGCTACTATGTGGTCGTGAACTTCTGGCGCCCAGTCGAACTCTCTATTGTCGATTTCTAAACTGTTTTTCAGTATTGCGAGCTCCCGTTGCGCAACAGACACTAGGTCTTTTGTCTCCAGCGGTTTGAACGCGCAAATTTGGTCGATCCGGTTTATCAGCTCTGGTCGCATCTGATCGCGCAATGTTTTCTCCACATCGGACTGACTCAATTCGCCGTCTGACGTGAATCCGATGGAGCCGTTAAGGAATTTTTCTGCTCCGATGTTGGACGTTAGGATCACTATAGCGTTCTTGAACGATATAGTGCGTCCGGTGGCGTCTTTAAGCTCGCCGTGTTCCAGAATCTGCAAAAGCAAGTTGTGAACGTCTGGATGTGCCTTCTCAATCTCGTCGAAGAGAACGACGCTATGAGGCTTTTGCTTTACCTGGTCGGTGAGCAACGCTGTGTCGCGATAACCAACATATCCAGCAGGGGAGCCGACTAGTTTGGAAATCGAGAAGCTTTCCACGAATTCGCTCATGTCGAGTCTGATGAGAGCCTTCTTGTCATGAAAAACATATTTGGCGAGTTGTGTTGCAAGTTCACTTTTCCCAGTACCACTTGGTCCTACAAACATAAAGCTTGCCAACGGACGCGATTGTCTGTTGATTCCAACCTTTGCGCGCTTAACGTGCGTTGCAACTTGCTTGATAACTTTCTTTTGGCCAAAGATGTGCTCGCCCAAGCCTTTCTCGATCCGTGCTAGATGCTTTCGCTCGTTGCTCATCATATCCACAACGCGAATACCGGTGCGACGCTCTATGACGCGCGCGATATCGTTTATTCCAATATTGCCAATGATAACGTCCTGTCGCTTCATCTCAGTTTCATCGATCTCGTTTTCCAAATCATCTTCCTTTCCTTTGTACACACTCGCATCCATGAACCGCTCTTCCACAATAGCTGCACGCTTCTTGGCCTTTGCTTCCTTGAGATCCTGTGTAAGATGTCTTGCTGCAAGATCCTCTGGTGATGTGTGCTTTACGCGAATTGCGGCCGCAGCTTCGTCGATAAGGTCGATCGCCTTGTCTGGCAAGAACGCATTTTGAATGTAACGGTTTGCAGACTCGGCTGCGTAGTTGAGTGCTTCTTTTTCGATAGTTACACCATGGAATTTTTCGTAGATAGGAGAAAGACCGTGAAGTATCTCAATTGTGTCTTGAACGGTCGGCTCAATAACATCCACCATCTGGAAACGTCGCTCCAACGCACCGTCTGGTTCAATATGCTTCTTGTATTCGGCTGGAGTTGTTGCACCAATACACCGAATCCAACCACGTGATAACGCGGGCTTTAGCATGTTCGCAGCATCTAGTGACCCAGATGCAGACCCGGCGCCAATTATCATGTGCACCTCGTCGATGAATAGGATTATATTTGGATCATCTCTAACTTCATCAATAATTTGCTTTAATCGTCCCTCGAACTCGCCACGGTATACTGTGCCCGCAATAAGACTTCCAAGGTCGAGCGAAAATATTCGTTTGTTCAAAAGAACGCTCGGTACATTTCCTTCAATGATGTTGCGCGCGAGCCCTTCAACGATAGCTGTTTTACCAACACCGGGTTCGCCAACCAAGATCGGATTGTTTTTTGAACGGCGCGACAGAATTTCCATCATGCGAACAATTTCTTTGTCGCGGCCAATAACAGGATCGAGTGAGCCGATAGCTTCTGCGGACGTAAGCTCTGTCGCAAAAAACTCAAGCGCTTGAGACTCGCTTGTTGGTTCAACGTCGGCAATCTCCACGTCAGCTATTGGTTCGATGTCCGCTTTTTGAGAACCAGCAGACTTGTTGACTGCCTTGATTTGAATATTTGGGAACTGCTGTGTTCCTTTCATTATGATGGTC
>JABMPK010000086.1 GCA_013203725.1 Candidatus Uhrbacteria bacterium
CTGCCACCGTGCCTGCCACCGTGCCTGCCACCGTGCCTGCCACCGTGCCTGCCACCGTGCCTGCCACCGTGCCTGCCACCTTGGTGCCTGCCACCAAAAAACATCGACGAATGTCGATGTTTTTTTTGTTCCGGTGTCCTAGTTTAGCTTCTTGATCACACCTTTGCGGCGTTGGGTGTTTCTGGCGAATTTGCGAAGGTCCACCACTCGGTCAAACTCGTCTACAATCTCTACTCCTACTATTTCTTCTATAATGTCTTCAATGCTGATCAAGCCGTCGATACCTCCAAATTCATCTTTCACGATAAACAGGTGTCGACGCGTTTCTAGGAATGTATTCAGCACATCGTCCAACACGTCATCTGGACGGACAAAGTTTACATCTTTCTTGTAATAATTCTTTACTTTCTTCCCCTTGTAATTTCGTCCTACCAAACTTTTTAAAAACAACATTCCCACAATGTTATCTTTTGTCTCACTATAAACCGGGAATCGGGAATGTCCTGATTCGCGAAGACGTTTTAAGGATGCCAACGTTATTTTATCTTCCAACGACAATAGCGTCATCATAGATCGCGGTGTCATAACATCCGCAACCGTTTTTGTGGAGAATTTCAACGCCCCGTGGATAATACGCCCCTCATCCGTATCCACATCACTGTCGGACGAGATTTGATGTTCTCCTATAACTTCCAGTAACTCATTCCTAGAAAAAATTGTCGGCAATTCTTGTCCCAGTGCCCGATCCAACGCCCAAGCAATAGGCCATGTTATTGGCAGGAAGATAAACATCAGTATTCTGATTATCCACGCTGTCTTTGCACCAAATGCGAGTGCGTGGCGAGACACCACTGCCTGCGGGATAATCTCTCCAAACAAAAATATCAATGCGGTCGATATTACTCCTGCGACCAAACCGGTCGCTATTGTACCAAGGAAAATCGCCAATATCGCGTTAACTGCTACGTTTCCTAACAGCAACGTCGTCAACAACAAATTACCCTTCCTGCGAATCGGGTAAACAACTTTTGCATGTTTGTTCCCAAGCTTAACCTTCCGCTGCAACGCATGAACATCCAACCCCATCAATCCCAACGTCAACCCAGAAAAAAGCGCAGAAAAACCAATGAGTACTATCGTTAATATGTATGCCGTAGCCATAAATTATCTAAGAAATAAGTTCTGTGTACACGTCCATGATCTTCTTCATGTGCTGACCGACCGAGTAATTGCTTTTGAACCGTCGCTTCCCCAACTGCCCCATGCGTTTAGCCTCCTCCGGGTCGTCCCAAAGCCGCTGCATCGCGTACGCCAACCCCTCAATGTCCTCCGGCTCCACATACAAACCAGTCTGCCCGTGAACCAAAACCTCGCTCAAACCGCCTATGCGCGAAGCAATCACCGGCGTACCCAGCCCCTGCGGTTCCAACGCCACGAGCCCGAACGGCTCCAACCAAACACTCGGTACCACAACCATGCGAGCCCTGCGCATGTAATCCAGAACATCTTTGCGTGGAATTGAACCCAGGAAGTCTATATTGGTCATTGCGCCAGCCTGCTTCTGAAGCGCTTTCCTATCTGGCCCGTCGCCCGCGATCTTGATTGGTAATCCTGTCCGTCGTGCCGCTTCAATCAAAATATGTACACCTTTAGTTTTATGAAGCCGCCCCGCAAAAAAGATAAACCCATCGTCCGCTTGAGGTTTCAGTCCCTCACGACCAAGATTCACGACGTATGGAATGATTGTGCCCTTATCCCCTTTCCAACCGCGCACTTTAAATAATCGCTTTACATAGTCGGTCGTAAAGATCATTCGATCAATATTCTTTTCGTAAACACCGATACGCTTATGAAATTCAAACACCGTAGCCGCAATAATACTCGCGATGTAAGACCTCTTAACTCCGTGCCGACGAATTACCGAACTGAAAGATCCAAACTTATCTATACCTCGGTCGTCATACAACGAGTAATTCGCCGATGTCAGTCCATAGTCGTGGACGGTCAACACCGTCGGCACATCGTACTTTTTCAACACCGGTAAAATCGAAGGTGACATTTGCGTGTAGATGTTGTGAATATGCGCAACATCTGGTCGCTCGGTCTTGATGAACGCGGCGAGTTGGTCGGCAGCCTCACGAGACCAAACCATACGCGCAATTGTCTTTGGAGCAGATAACGGATTAAGTTTTTCTGTTTGTACAGACGAAATGAATCGATAAGGAACTTCTGGATGTACATTATCCGGATGCTTCACCGAAAATACCACTACCTCGTGACCGCGACGCTCTAATTCCCATGCAAGCCAAATAGCGTAGACGTCTGCGCCTCCGCGTGGGTACCAGTATTTGTTTATGATGAGAATTTTCATGATGTTTCTATAAGTTTTTCGCGTGACGCGAGCACGACTACAAAGCCGGCGAGTATCCAGAGATAAGGCGCAAGTGTACGGACTTCTAGGAATGTTGCAAGGAACGCGTTGAGTCCAACTGCCATAGCGATTCCGACGTATCCGGCTGACACAGCGCGTGTCAGCGTGATCTTGGACGACCGCGCCACTTTCCACGCCGCCACGATCAGACCAATGTACGCCCACAGATAAAACAACATTCCAAGCGTCCCTGTCTCTCCCCAAAGCGAGAACCAGTTGTTGTCGATATAACCCTCCGTTCCATAAACTCCAAACGGCAAACCTGTCGCATCATAAACGCGCGTGTTGCCCAGCGCTGACACTGCTCCACCACCGTATTGACCAGGACCCCAACCAAACAGCGCGCTAACCATACCGTACGGCACAATCTGCGTAGGGGTCTGTACTATCCAGTAAACGCGTCCAAGACCAAGATACTCGCCACGGAATCTGTTGTAGGAGAAAGCTTCAAAGAACCGCTCAGCGACCGTTTGCCGTGGCGTGTCTGCAAGCGTACCTTGCAAGCTGGACAGCGCAAAAAATCCAGCGAGCAATGCCACCGCGATACCAGTTGCCACAAAAACTCGTTTATCTTTTCTGAGAGCGGCGATTGCAAGACCTCCAAACACGAGTCCGAACCAAGCTGATCTGCTATATGTCAGGATCACCGTCGGAACTGCCAATATCGCTAACAATCCTAGATTCAGCCACTTATGCTTTCTATTGCCTTCATATACGAACCCAACAGACAAAAGTAGCGCTAACGCTAAGAACGTACCCAATCTATCGTATCGCCCCATTGTTCCAAACACACGTTGACCTGGATCCCAGAACTGAACTGTTCCCTCTGTTAACTGTAACTCGCCAAAAGTATGTCTCTCCGACGGCAGAAGGAACGTATCCAAATCTCCACCGACTACGGCTTGCGATATCCCGATCAACGACTGAAGTAATGCCATTGCGAAGATAACGATAGCGATTCGTTTAACCCAGAACCTGCGTGGATACAAGATCACGATCACGTAAAAGAGCAACATGAACCGAATAATCTGACGCGTACCAAGCAGAGCCTCGCCAACTGGAAGTGTATTCAATAAGATCGACACGACTATCATTACAAGAAACAACGCGAGCGGAAGGTCTACCGGGGTGGATCTACGTTTATACTTCCCTGTCATTACTCCAATCAACACTACTCCAACCAACACATAGATCATTACCTCCGAGAAGTATCTGGCGAACACATACAGGTCGTCACCTAGCCACTTCAAGATAAAAGGCTCCAACGGCCACCATGCACACAGGAACGTGACCATCCACATCGGTTGCTTCCAAGCCAAGTACGCCGCGAGCAGAAAAAACACTCCGCCAACTAATAACCATGGCGAAGTAAATATGGCGGTGATCAAAATCGTGATCCCGAATAACACAATACCAACAAGAGCCCATGTGTCCTCCTGCTCCGAATGTGGGTTGTGAGGTAAGAAGTTCATTTTCAATTACAGTATAACAAAAAAAGTGGGGTCACGCGTACCGTGTACCCCACTTGTAGTTTTCTTCTTCGGACTCGCCTACGGACAGACGTAGTTCACCCGCACCACCGCGAGCTTGTCTTCTCTCACCTGACCAGGGGAGGAACTCGTGTACGAGCCGCCCGTGCACAAGTACACCGTGTGAGTCGAACCCGTAGCGGTGAATGCCGCGATCTCGTGCGTCATCGTGCTGGGCGAGGCGTCGAGGGTCGCGAAAACGTCAGGCGCCCCAACACCATCAAGGTAGAACGTCACGTTCATGAAGTAGACGGACATGTTGTTCTCGATGATCAACGATGTCGCGTACTCTTCACCAGGCACCAAGCCCACCAGCGCAATTTGCCGGCAATTCGAATTCGCCGAACGCACGAATCCAGGGCCCGGCGAGAACAGCGACTGTTCGCCCGCCTGCCACACGCCGCTTCCAGGGTCGTACCCTTCAGAATCGTACGCGATAGGGCCCGAGATATCGAACAAGGTCACCTCAGCAGGCGGGCTACCGTTGTAATCCCCGTCTCCGATCAAGCTCGGCTCACCGTCGCAGACCGTCAGGGACTGGCCGTTGATGTTCGTGTAGCTCTGCGTACCCGTGAGTACACAGTCTTCCTGGAAGTCGACGGTAACCGGATCATCGAACCCCGCGGGGTTCGCGTACACCGCGTTGTCGTCGCAGTCACCTTCGCAGATCCGGTACAGGTCAGCGTCCGCGTCCGACTCGTTGGCCGGTACCGTCAGATCGCAGTCGTTGTCCACGCCGTCGCAGAGCTCGGGGGCTCCCAGGTAC
>JABMPK010000087.1 GCA_013203725.1 Candidatus Uhrbacteria bacterium
CACGTCGCTCGCGAGCGACGTGTCCTGAGCGAAGCATCGCTAAGCCGAAGGGTCTCTCCAGCCCTCCAGCATCAACTATCATGAAAGCGCCAATCCCTGTGATACAATATCGACATAATTTAAGCATTACTCAAGACTGCTATGCGTAAATTCGACTCACACTCAGGCGGCCATTATCCTTCAAAAGAAGAAAAAACTTCCAAAGACCTAGAATCGGTACGAGAAAAACAAGCACGCATTGCAGAACTGGACGATAGCGCCGACAAGCTTGATAATTTTACATGGAAACTTTTTGATGCGTGGGAGAACATTAGTTCTGGGAGTCGTTCTAAATTGACACGTCTAGAGTCGATGGTAAAAAGGTCATCGGCTATGAAGGAAGAGGCTCTGGAATTACGCTTCTCACTTCTGACAGAGGAGGAACGAGAAGGTATGCAGAAAGCTGTGATCGATAAAAAGCGTGAGTGGCTAGAATTGTTACAGGGACCAGATTATGAAGACATGACACAGCGTCGTGTTATAGATAATGAGCTCAGTGACTTGCTACGTAATATTCCTAAAAATTTGCATAAGGAACTAGAGCCTCCACCAGAAAAACATGATGGTAAAGAGTATGCTGAGTTTTTAGAGCGCTTTGAAGAGACTGCTCACGAGGCTATAACGCACGGAATTTCCAGGATTGCAGATAGCTTGTCTGAAATTCAAGAGGAAACTGGAATGCTGCCAGAAAAGATTCTTTTTGCCGACACGTCTTCGCGTCCACTGCGTTATGCTGTCAAACCTTTACTGGATAAAGTTTATAAACAAGCTGGGCAGGATATGCCTGGTGAGTATTTTGTAAAGACAAACTCGAAGCTTACGTCGGATTATGATCATAGATTCGTTGTAGGTAAACTGAATTTACAAATTAAACGCCTTTCACTAAGGAGGGGTGAGACGTCAAAGAAAAGAAATGATGCGCTAAGAGAGTTAAAACGTGGCGGAAGTTTGGTAGACAAAGATCAGGTAAGCATTAGCGCTCAAGAGTTCTTGAACGAGATAAACGTTTTGGAAGGCGAGATATCCGGTTTACAGGATAGAGTACGCAGTCTGAACTCTTATGAGTACACTGATGTATTTAAAGAACGCCTAGACGAGATTATTTTGGATAGTAGCGGGCCTGTATTTGTTATAGACGATCTTGTAGGTACTGGCCGCACTATAGGCGTATTGGATAAAGCGTTTAGCGAAATGGGTGTTAAGGATAGAGTGAATTATTTTGCGTTCATAGCAAACATAGACGACCTTGTCGACCACCTGCCACAGATAGATCCAAACAAATTATCTTTTGGGGTTGGTGTAAGTTATAACGACGAAGCCGAAGAAAAATATGGAGGTCGATGCGGGTTTATCCCAGAAAGAACTGGGGATGATTTTTCGGTTCATGAAGAAATGGATTGGAGTGAGTTGCAGTTTCAAGGTTTTCCATTTCGCTCTGACAAGGAGGCGGTGACAGGCGTGGTAAAGGATCAGGCGTCGGTTGGTAAGTATGTTGAACGGTCGCCAGAGAGAGATTTTAAGAAGATGGACGAAGAGCGTCGGAAGTATAAAGCTTGGGGGATGGAGGCGGTTGCAAGCCTTGGCGAATAAATGGCGAAACTCTTGCAAGTCTTGTCTTTTTGTGGCATTGTCACGCTATATTATGTTTGAGCTGATAAAACAATCTTCTGCGTCCAAAGCTCGTCGAGGTGAGCTTAAGACGACGCATGGCACATTGCAGACGCCGTTTTTTATGACGATTGCTACCAAGGGGGCCGTGAAGGCGCTTGATGTTAACGATCTCAAGCGAAACCGTGTCCCGATTATACTTTCAAATACATACCATCTTCTTGTTCGACCAGGACTGGACGCTATGCGACGCCGAGGAGGTTTGCATAAGTTCATGGGATGGGGAGGACCGATGTTGACCGATAGCGGAGGTTACCAGGTTTTTAGTCTTGGGAAGATGCGAAAGATCACAGAAGAGGGTGTGACGTTTAAATCTCACATCGATGGCGCAGTTGTCGAGCTTTCACCGGAGCAATCAATCGAGATGCAACAGGCGATAGGGTCCGACATCATGATGCAGATGGATGTTGTCTTGGCGCCGGACGTTCCGCGGATTATCGCGCGTGATGCTATGGAGCAGTCGATTCGATGGGCAAAGCGATGTAAAGACTATTTGAACTCGCATCGTGATCATTCAATGACGAAGGATCAGAAACTATTCGGGATTGTGCAAGGAGGGATACACGAGGATCTGCGCAAGCGGTCGGTTGACGGTTTGGTTGAGCTCGACATGGACGGTTACGCGATTGGCGGTCTGTCGGTTGGCGAAAATCCGGAGGACAACTTGCGCGTTGCAGCGTACACGGCCAGCCTCATGCCGAGCGAGAAGGTTCGCTATTTTATGGGAGGTGGAAAGCCCGAAGAGATCGTGGCGTATGTCAAAATGGGAATCGACATGTTTGATTGTGTGATTCCAACACGTCACGCGCGACATGGATCGTTGTTCGTGTGGGGAGGTAAGGTGACGCCGGCGTTGTTGAACGAGGATGACTTCTACAGCAAGATAATCATACAAAATGCGGAGTTCGAGGATTTGGACGAGCCCGTCGACGCGAATTGTGATTGCACACTGTGTACAAACTACACAAAAGCATACATTCACCACTTGTTTGACATGAAGGAACCTTTGGCTGAACGCTTAGCCACAGAGCATAACGTTCGCTTCTATATGAAGCTTATGGAGACGCTCCGAGAGGGCGTTGAACAGGATGTGATTTAAAAACGAGCCTTGCTGGCTCGTTTTTGCTATAATTGATTCATCGTATACCTTAATCCCTAAGATCCAATCCAATGGCACAGTCCGTTGCAACACAGGGAATAAAGATTTTCTTTGTAGACCTTGTAGGAGGTCTTCTTGGCTTTCCGGTTTGGTGGTACTCCAAGGGGTTGGTTCGTTGGGTCAATGGACTTAAAAACTTCTTCGCTGGATACAGCAGCGTGCTTGGAGTTAGAGTCTGGGTAAAGAACTTGTTTGTTCCGATGTATGGGAGCTACGACATAGGCGGTCGGTTGATTAGTTTCTTTATGCGTTCGGTGATGATCATCATTCGTTCAGTCGGGATGATGTTTCTGGTTGTTATGACGGCGATTCTGTTTGCTGCTTATTTGATATTACCAATCATAGTCATCGGCATGGTTTTGTACCATGGTATTGGAAGCGTTCTATAATATGCAAGATAAGGTAGAAAAAGTATCCGAGAGTGACATCCTGTCCAACCTCCCGTTTGTGGCGACGTCAGCTGAACGTCCTCACGATTTTGGCGTACTTGTTGACGACTCGTTTTATTACTGGGATGCGCGGTTGGATTCATCGTCACGAAAATTGAGGAAGTTACGCGACCAGATTAATAAGTTAATCACTTTATTTTCGGTAGTCGTCACTTCGTTGTTGTTGATCTTATTTGTTCTGTCGACATTCATACTATTACCAAGCTCCACGTGGGGAGCTTTGGAGTATTGGACAGCACCTTCAGTTGAGCAGATGTTTTTGTGGCTCGGCGTTGGAGGCCTTTTGTACATTGGATATAGACGCGCGCTTGCACGTCGGGAGCCAAAGGAAACCGGCGATCGAGTGGTTGTAGAGACTAAGCCAGTGCGGACAACTTGGGAAGCGGCAGACGGTATGGGCCACGCCAAGTGGATCAACCTACCTGCTCGGAGCTCGCTTGGAACATGGGAAGGGCTCGATTCAGCCGCTACACTTGCAGAGCAGTTCAAGCACCCGTATGTCAGCATGTACCACATATTTGCTGGCATGTTGTCGCAACCGAGCGTTGGTCACATATTTTCACGACTCGGTATAACATTCGAAGACATAAAAGACTCGCTATCGAAGAAGCTGAACGAGATTCCGGCAGCGCGAGAAGGCCAGGCGGTGAGCGCGGCAATTGACGCCTTGGGACAGCGAACGATTCTGGGCGCTGCTGTTCACGCACGTACTGCTGGGCGCACTGTTATTACTCCAGTCGACATGTTCATTTCGAGCTACCGTAACTCGGAGTTTTTGCGCGAGGTGTTTTACGGTATTGGTATTGAAGACGAGGCAATGGAGAATGTTTTGGCGTGGTTGCAGATTCGCGAGCAGATGCGCGCACGATGGCAGGCCTTTAGGTCGGCGAGTGCGTTTAAGCCTAAGGGGAACATGAACAGGTCTATGACTGCGGTTGCTACACCGCTGCTTGACCGTGTAAGTGACGATTTGACGAGCATGGCGGTGCGTGGTGGGCTTCCGTTGCTTGTTGGACGTGAAGAGGAGATGGCGCGAATATTGCGAGTTTTTGAAGGTGGTGGAAGATCGGTCGTGCTTGTTGGACCACCTGGTGTTGGTAAGCAGGCGATGATTGATGGGATTTCCGAGCTTATGGTGCGTGAAGACGTGCCTGACATGCTCAAAGATCGACGTTTAGTGAGTTTTGACATTGGTCGTTTGGTTGCGGGTGCTACTCCATCTCAAGCAGAGGAGCGGTTGTTGCTCGCTTTGAACGAGGTTGCAAGGTCGCGCAATATTGCGTTGGCGATTTTGGATATTGATGACATTGTTGGAATCTCGTCTGGGGGAGCGGAGAGTTTGGATCTGTCTTCATTGTTGGCGCGTGAGATTGAAAAGGGATACTTTGTTCTTGTGTCGACTACGACGCCTGATGCTTATCGGTCAACTATCGAAGGTTCGTCTCTTGGGAACGTTTTGACCAAGGTTGAGATCGACGAACCAGACAAGAACCTATCTATCAAGATCGTAGAAGCAAAGGTTGGTCGTGCCGAGGCCGAGCATAACGTGATCTTCTCGTACCAAGCTGTTGAAGCCGCAGTTGAGCTTACAGGCAGGTTTATGCACGACGCGTATCTACCACAGAAGGCGATTGAGGTGATAGAAGAGGTTGCGTTATCCGTGAAGCAGAGTAAGGGCGTAGGCTCGACTGTGACCAAGGATGATGTTGCTGCGATAGTCTCGGCTGCTTCAAAGGTTCCGCTTACTTCAGTTACGCAGGATGAAAAAACCAAGCTTCTTACATTGGAAACCGAAATGCACAATCGTGTTATTGGACAGGATGAGGCTGTTCAGATGGTAAGCTCGGCGTTGCGACGCGCGCGAACAGAGTTGCGCTCTGGAGGTCGCCCAATTGCAAACTTCTTGTTCCTGGGGCCAACAGGAGTTGGTAAAACCGAACTTGCTAAAACAATTGCGGAAACTTACTTTGGAAACGAGGAGGCGATGGTTAGGTTGGATATGTCTGAGTATCAGGCGCCTGGCAGTATCGACAGACTTCTTGGAATCCCGGGCTCTGGTCAGGGCGGAATCTTTACAGAGGCGGTACGGCAACAACCGTTTGGCTTGATTTTGTTGGACGAGTTGGAAAAAGCTCATCCAGATATATTAAACGTATTCTTGCAGGTATTTGACGACGGACAATTAACAGATGCAGCTGGACGTGTTATTGACTTCACTCAAACTATTATAGTAGCAACATCTAATGCGGGGTCACAGTACATCCAGGCCGAGGTAAAGAAACAGACACCGATGGATATTATTAAGACGCATTTGATCGAGACCGAGCTTGCCCAGCACTACCGACCAGAGTTCTTGAACCGTTTTGATGGCGTAGTTGTGTTCACTCCATTGACGATGGAAGACGTGATGGCTATTGCACGGTTGATGCTTGCAAGCGTTATTTCTCGCATGGACGACAAGGGAATTGTGTTCGAGGTGAGTGATGCTGCGTTGAAGGAACTTGCCGTCGCGGGTTACGATCCGCAGTTTGGCGCGCGACCGTTGCGACGTGTGATACAAGAAAAGGTGGAGGACCCCTTGGCAACATCGTTGCTCGAGGGCAATGTTGCGCGACGTGACAAGATAATTTTAGATGCAGGGGGAGCGATGCGCGTCGAGAAAGCTGCTGAATTATGAGCATCCTAGTCGGGTTAGCGAGCTTAGTGATATCGGCGCTGTCGGTAGTACTGGTTGTTGGTGTCGCGCGACACTTCAAGATCGTTGATGTTCCAAAAAAAGACGGACGACGTATACATAAAAAACCGATACCTCTCATGGGGGGTATTGCGATTTTTGTTGCTATAACAATTGTCACAACGATAGTGTTGCTTCGGTCGGACGCGTTGGTGTCTGGTGAGGTTTCGGTGGCGCACTATGTTGGTTTGATGGTTGCGATGTTCATACTGGTAGTCGGTGGGGGGCTCGACGACAAGCTAAACCTAAAACCTAAGTACCAGATTATATTCCCAATACTCGCAGCGCTCGTTGTTATTGGCGGTGGGCTTGGTGTAGAAAAACTCACGAACCCGTTTGGTGGCGTTTTCTACCTCGAAGCATACACGTGGGACTTATTTAAACTCGGAGCCCACACGGTGGCATTTAGCTGGCCTGGCGACATCATAGTGTTTATATGGTTGATGGGGATGATG
>JABMPK010000088.1 GCA_013203725.1 Candidatus Uhrbacteria bacterium
ACATAAAAGACATAGAAACAAAGCTCAACAACAGACCACGGAAGAACTTAAACTATAAATCACCCAACCAAGTACTCGCTCACCTCGGGGTGGGGCAATAGGAACTAGAATTCGCAAGAAAGGCGTTTTTCTGGTATTTTCCGCTCAACGCAAGGATGGTCTTTGTGGTAGAGGAAGGAAAGTGTAATGAAACTGATACGAGAACAGTTGTTCGAACTGGGTCTGGTGAACAGATCTCAGCTTGAACTGGCGGAGGCGCAGACGCCGGAGGCGGTTCAACAGCGGGAGGCGCGTGAGATCTGCGCACGGCTCGATGCAGCATTTCGCTCCGACCGTCTGGCCCGGGAGGAGAACGCGTATCGCGAGCGTCTTATCCGTGAGAGGCGGCTTCGAACAGAGGCTGTTCTCGAAGAGACGGCTCGTAGGATGGCAGAAGGTCTTGTGAAACACATGATGCGTCAAAGGCGTATAAATGATCTGTGCGCAGCAATGGCTGACCTCATTTGGCTCAGAAAAGAGGAGCCCGTTTTCTACTCCCAGAGGGTCGAAGATTTTGCTGAGCTCTGCGCACGGCTCCATGAGGAGCTTTTCCGCGCAGTTCACAACTAAACAACTAACAAGAAAGGAGGTGTCGGCATGTCCAACATCTTCATTGCCCACGTAGAGATCCCCTAACCGAGGGGATCTTATTTTATTAAATTTCAAGTTGACTTTATACCATATCTGGTATATCCTGCCTGCATAACACATGACAATCAACACATGCCAAGTGAACAAAAAAAGATCGGTGCGTTTATTGCGGATCTTAGAAAGAAGCGAGGGATGACTCAGAGTGATCTTGCTAAGGTTTTAAAAACTAGTCAGCCTGCTGTTGCCCGGATTGAGCGCGGTGAGCAGAATATGAGTTTGGTTACGTTGAAGAAAATATCGGACGCGCTCGGGAGCTCTATCGTGAAGCTCTCAAACGGTGGGATGAACTTTAGAATTCACGGTGGAAAGGAATTGAAGGGCGAAGTTACGATATCAACTTCAAAGAATGCTGCCGTTGGACTGCTGTGCGCATCACTTTTGAATAAAGGAAAGACTACATTGAAGCGCGTGCCTAGAATTGAGGAAGTTTATCGGATCATTGAGGTGCTGGAGTCTATTGGAGTGTCGGTAAAGTGGATGAAGGGTAACGACTTAGAGATTGTGCCGCCGAAGAAGCTGAAGATGAGCGGATTAGACGCCGAGGCTGCTCGAAAAACACGATCGATCATTATGTTCATGGGGCCGTTGATGCATTTGATGAACGATTTTAAACTTCCCTACGCCGGAGGTTGTAAACTTGGAACGCGAACTGTGCGTCCACACATGTATGCGTTGGAGGAGCTCGGTTTGACTGTCAGTACGGAGGATAATTTCTATCACGCCAAGGTTGGCAAGCTGTCTGCGGGCGAGATTGTGATGTATGAGTCGGGAGATACGGCCACTGAGAACGCGATCATGGCTGCGTCAAAAATCGACGGCATTACTGTGATCAAATTCGCGAGCGCGAACTACATGGTGCAGGATGTCTGCTTCTATTTAGAAAAACTGGGAGTTAAGATTGAGGGGATTGGGTCGGCTACACTGACGATTCATGGAAAACCGGATATCAATCAGGACGTGGTGTACGAACCGGCTGAGGATCCGATTGAAGCGATGTCATTTCTTGCGGCTGCGATCGTGACAAAATCCGAGATCACACTAAAGCGATGTCCGATTGATTTTCTAGAACTCGAACTTCTCAAGCTGGAGAAGATGGGTTTCAAGTATAAGATGAGCAAGCGATACTACGCAGACAACGCGCGTACCGAGCTCGTAGACATCACGACCAAGAAGTCTAAACTCGTTGCACTCAAAGAGAAGCTGTCAGCTCGCGTATATCCAGGGGTGAATATGGACAACCTACCATTCTTTGTACCGATAGCAGCAATGGCGGAAGGTCGTACACTAATACACGATTACAACTACGAAAACCGCGTGATTTACTACACGGATTTATCAAAAGTTGGAGCGAGCGTGCAGCTCGTCGATATTCACAGAGCGTATGTAGATGGGCCAACAAAGTGGCAACCAGCAGAACATATATGTCCACCCGCACTGCGACCAGCTGTTTTGATCTTGTTGGGAATGTTGGCCGCACCGGGTACGTCGATATTACGTAACGTGTACTCGATCAACCGTGGGTACGAAGGGCTCGCGGAGAAGTTGAACAAGTTGGGAGCCGATATAGAAATGTTAAGCGAACTTTAGTATGAGCATGGATATTATTTACCACGCATTTAGTGCGAAAGATGCAGATAAAATGTGGGAAGGATTTGAGTCTGAATTCAAGCGCATTAAGGCTTCTGGTTACGACGGATGTCAGACGCGTGCGGATGATGAGATATTTAATTTGATTGACTATATAGATAGAAAAGAGAGCGCGTACGTAAATCATGCATTTCAGGCAATCGACATTGCATACGGATCTGTATCTACAGATGTGCTGGAAAGTGGTAAGTCTGAATATGATTCTGTAGATGCGTTGTCCATGGCGTTGGACTATCAGTTAACGGAAGGGCTGCCGACTGGCAAGTTTCTTGTAGAGTTATTCTCAAAATTGACCGAAGAGATATTGCAGACAGCAACAAAACAGATTGCTGGGTCCATAGGATGGGATCCAGACGAAGCACGCGACGCATTGCTTACATACCTAAAATATGTGAGACCCGTCGCGTTGCATCTTAAGGAGGATCCAGATAGCCTGTTTGTCTCTGAGTACAACGGTGATTTTGGTGGAGATGGGGAAGAGGTGTTGATGACTCGCGCAGTTAAGCACGAGAAGCAGTTTAGTGAATTCTTAAAGACTGTTTAGTATGGCGCAGAGGGTATTAATTGTTCATGGCGGAAATAGTTTTGATGAGTACAGTGCGTACTTGGAATATTTGCGAACGCGGACAATCGATCTAAATAGAATGAAGGCGGGTTTGGGTTGGAAGGATCATTTACAGCGTGATCTTGGAGACGATTTTGATGTGATTCAGCTCAGCATGCCAGATCGCGACAATGCAAAATATTTAGAGTGGAGTATTTGGTTCAACAGAGTGTTGAACTTGTCTGATGATCCTGTTATTTTGATCGGGCACTCACTCGGCGCAGTTTTTCTTGCGAAGTATTTGAGTGAAGAGGAGGTGAGCGTGCCTATTGTATCAACGGTACTTGTTGCACCACCGTATGGACATGATTCAAGAGGAGGCGAGCTTATAGAGTTTGAACTTAGTGAGTCGTTGTCTCAGTTATCTGAACAAGGAGGTGCTATCCACCTGTTCCACAGTGAGGACGATCCTGTGATTTCGTTCAACGAGTTGGCAAAGTATCGTGCAGCTTTGCCAGATGCGGTAGTTCACATATTCAAGGACCGCGGGCATTTCAACGCGGCGCAATTTCCGCAGATATTCCGGAGATAGTTGAGCTGATCAAGTCGTTGTAAAACAAAAACACGCCGTTTGGCGTGTTTTCCGTGGTCGTTACCTGATTCGTCCCTTCAAGTATATCAATAATTCATATACTGTCAACGGCTGGTGGACCCATGGGGAATCGAACCCCAATTACCGCGATTGACGAATCAGGTAACGTGACCACACTGGGCCCACGCCAAGTGCAAAACAAAAACCGGTCCCTTACGGGAGCCGGTTTTAATCTTGCATGAGCATTATAGTGTTGAAATACGCAATTGTCAAATTTCATACTTCACATCAGTGAGCACGATTGGTTTCTCGCCCAGGTTCTTTCGACCAGTTGGACAGATACCGCTAAGCGGGCACTCGTTGCACTTTGGTTTTGATCCGCAGAGTGCGCGACCGTGCAAAATCAAGAACTCGTTGACGTCCAGATAATCTTTTTTGTCGATGAGTTTGTTTAGGTCACGCTCAATCCTGTTCGTGTTCTTGGTTTCGCGAGTCCACCCGAGCCGTGATGCGAGTCTGCGGACGTGAGTGTCGACTGCGACGCCGATGTTAATGCCAAACCCCTTTGCCATTACGAGGTTGGCGGTCTTGTTGGAGACGCCGGGGAGCGTCATGAGCGCATCGTGATCTTTTGGAACTTCTCCACCAAACTCGTCGACGAGTTTTTGCCCGATGCCTTGCAGGTACTTTGCTTTTGAGTTGTAAAAGCCTGTTGGACGGACAGTCTGCTTGAGCTCGACCATGTTTGCGTTCTTGAAGTCTTCGGCGGTCTTATATTTTTTAAAGAGCTCGAGCGTTACTCTGTTGACTACCTTGTCTGTACACTGTGCGCTTAGAACTGTGGCGATTGTCAGTTGTAGGACATTGTCGAATTTCAAAAAAGATTGCGGGGTTTTTGTATATGTATCACGAAGTCTTTTGAGAACTTCTTTGTATTGGTCGCGGAGTTTCATGAAAGTATCTTACCATAGCAAAACCCCCTCACCGAGTGGCGAGGGGGGTTGCGTAGTACTAGATCTGTTACCGCTCGAAGTGTTTTACTACCCGAGCGTGACCCATGCGGTCGAGTGCATCGGCTTCGCTCTCGGTCAGAGCGGTAGGTCCGATGATGCTGACCTGGCTCAGGCCGTAGCCATGCACGGTCATGTCGCTGCGCTTTGCTCCTTTGACGAACTTCAGTGCTCCCATGCTCATCTTGAGCGTGAGCGTGCGGAAGTCGTCGTTGCGCACGAACCGGACGAGCGTGTGCTCAATCACGACAGCATTCTCAGTCCTAACGGTCTCGTGGAAGTCTTTTGTACAGACCACGCCGGTGAAACCGGGACCAAGACGCAGACCGGTGTTCTTGCCGCTGCAGACGTAGCTGTCTCCATTGGGCGTGCGACGAAGCGCGACCTGACCAAAGATGATCTTCGGTCGACAGGTGACAGCGTAGTCATCCGACCACACTCCGTTGAGGAAGTGCAGCAGCGCGTTGCGCCATTCATTCCCACGGAAGTAGGTATCCATCGCAACCTGAATGCTCATGTCGTTGGGCATGAGATTCCTTTCAGTCCGCAGAAACAGCGCTCGTGAATTCGAGCCTGATCAAGCGAGACGCTAAGAATGTATCAAAAAAGTGCACACTTGTCAAGTGTGCTACCTAAACAAAAACACTCCGATAAACGGAGTGTTTTCTGCACCGACCAGCGAAACGTCACGACAACCGTCATGAATTTTCCCTGGTCGGGATGACAGGGCTCGAACCTGCGACCTCTTGCTCCCAAAGCAAGCGCTCTAGCCAACTGAGCTACATCCCGATCTAGTTATCGCCCCGGCCTGCCCTTCGACAAGCTCAGGACATTCGACTCCGTTCCATCAACAGCTTTTCTAAGCCTGTGGTCGTAGACCATGAGCGAAGTTGGATGGTAATCGAACGAAGTCGAATGGTGCCGCGAGTCAGAATTGAACTGACGACACGTGGCTCTTCAGGCCACTGCTCTACCACTGAGCTACCGCGGCTGGTATTGTCCCACTTCGCTCTTTGGGGAGCTACGTTAGGGACATTCGACTTCCTTCGATCGCTACTTTCCTTAGCCTGTGGTCGAAGACCATGAGCAAAGTTGATGGCAATCAAACGAAGTCGAATGGTGGGCGTGCCAAGAATCGAACTTGGGACCTCAGCATTATCAGTGCTGCGCTCTAACCAACTGAGCTACACGCCCGTGGGGTTCCGCTTGTAAAATCGCGATCTTTACGTTCAGGATTTCCGGTGCTCGACGCCGCACAGTGAGTGCGGCTTACTCCGCTCCTCAATCCTTCACGTAAATCTCATCAATTTTACTGCGCTCACGTTTTGCTTGTGAAATCTCGCAATTTCACTGCACTTCAAGGCACTCTATGAGATCACTAGTGATGCCATGGGTGCTTGATAGCGGCGTTATCGTACCAGTATTGGCGGTAATGTGCAAGGGGTGGGATAAAACAGCGCCCTCGGGTGGGCGCAGGAGTTAGGAGCGGCTGTCAGAGCCGATTATAGCCGCTATTAGGGACTCTGGGCTTGGATCACAGAGAACGGTAATACCGTCTAGCATTGGTCGATTTTCGACCTTGAGCGCTACTAGTAGACATGCTTTTGGACCATGTCGCCACGCGCTCAGATATCTGGCGATCTTGCATGCCTTACCGGTTCTTCCGTCCGATGGCGATGTGAGTATCACTACGATATCTGCATAGATCGTAAACGACCTTCGTGCCGCATTCCTGATTGTTGGCATGCCTTCGTAACCAAGAATCAACTTCGACGGAAACAGTGGTGGGTCGTAGTGTCGATCAAACTCTGCGACGACACTCGTCTCAAACGTAATCGTCCTGGACAACGCAAAGATGGCCGGCAAGCCACCCGCATACTTCTCAGCGTGCAGAAAGTGGACTTGCATGACGGACCTCCTTTGATTGAGTATACCAGAGATCAATTTTCAAATCCCAATTACAAATGTCCAATGAATGATCAAGGTCCAAATCTATGTGATCGAAAATGGTAGCGAGATGTTTATGCTGCTAATATTTCTTGTTCAAGCTCTGGTGGGAGCTCTGAACCTGGTCGTTGGTTCACGTTGCCTATTTCTATAATATCTGCGCCGGCTGATTCTGCTGTTTCTGGTTTGTTGAGCATATCCGGAAGATCTTTCATCTTCATCTTGCGAGCTTTTACCATCCAATCCAGTCCCTTTGTTGCAGCTTGCCCCGCTCTGGGATTGCGAATTAAGAACTGCCCGGTTTTGAAGACAGCTTTTGACGCCTTTCGTGACCCAGTAGTAGCTCTGATGAATGCTGCAGTCCTTGTGAGCAATTTTCCTGCCTTCATACCACCTTTGCCAGCCTTCGCGAGCTTCGTGGCTACTGCACCGAACCCTGTTAGATCGATCGCTAGGAATACGACACCCTCCAGACCGTGAAGCGCGCGCTTCCATCCGTTAAGTTCCTCTCCACCAAGAGTTTTACCAGCCCCGGCTTCCGCGAGCATCTTTGCTGGACCTGCGACTGGTATGAAGTCCATTGCGCCTGCTGTGAATTTGAACAACCGCGACTTTGCTTCTGGATCCTTTTCGTTGATAACGGCGTCCAGGTTCTCTTTGATACCGTCGTACGCAGCTTGCGCTTCGGGCGTCATAGAGTCCTTACCAGCAGTTTCTAACTGAGCAGCAAGATTGGCTACAATATCTCTTGCGCCATCAACGTTACCTTCTGCCAATTCAACGCCAACGTTTTCGATAGCATTCCTGAGTTCAGCTTTTACTGATTCAAAACTTTCAAGAGCCTGAACTTCTACCGCATCAGGATTAATACTTGTACCTTCGAACGGATTCTCTCCCTCATCCATCGCGATTTCACTTGGATCAACGCCTTCATCTTCCGCCATCTCAACAAGTCGGAGTTTGACCTCGGATTCTTCGAGCGGTTCTGTTCGCTCAGCGAGACCTTGCAAGATCTCTCCAGACATTTCACCGAGTGCCTCGTAGGTCTCACGTGAATCTTCCGTCTCTCCACCGAACATTGCTTCCATATCCTCGTCAAAGCTCACTGGCTCCACTTCAGGTACAGCTTCCACGGCAACCTCATGCGTTGGGATCTCCATATCTTCTGGAGTAAGCCCCATGTCCTCTGGTGACGGCCCTGATTCAAAACCCATACATCAACGCTTAGTATTTATGAAGACAGTATAGCAAATATACGGATCAGCTGTGGTCGTGGTTGTTTTGTCGCTGTATAAAAAAACACCTCGAATATGCGAGGTAGCGTTACGACAAGAGATATGCGCCAACTGCAACACAGAGAAGACCGACAGCCTTCGTAGGTGTGAACGGCTGATCTCCAAGGATGATCCAGCCAAAGCTCAGGAAGGCAATGAAGAGCGCCATGGCGATCCCGGGGTAGTTGGACTCTGCGTATTTCGGACTTGAAACCAGGACGTCGTACGCCGCTGTCCCAAGAATGCCGTTCAGTAGAATCCCGCTAATCAGTGCGCATACCAGCTGCTTGCCCGTTGGAATTGCTGGCAGAGATTTCCAGTTGATCGCGAATAGCACGAATGGTGCGCAAATCGTGACGATGATCGTTCCCCACGAGGAAGTGATTCCGGCCCACCTGTTGAGCAAGACCCAGCCTGCGAAGCCGGAGGCGACCATGAGGCAAAGGAGCAGGGGATGAATTGAGCTCATGTTGTTCCAATCAACAGGGTTGGATTGAGTTGTATCAAGCTGTGCATTTTTCGTCAATCAAAAAACCTCGCACTTTGCGAGGTTCTCTTTGCAATAAATTTTTGGAGCCGGACAATCGTTTCCTAAGCGATTGTAACGTCAGTTGTTGTTCTGTTTTTGCAAGCTATGCTTGCTGTGCAGATTTATCTAGAAGACAAATCTCGACTCAACGTTTCCCCGTAGGAAAACGTTCCATTGAAAGGAGGTGATCCATCCACAGCTTCCGCTACGG
>JABMPK010000089.1 GCA_013203725.1 Candidatus Uhrbacteria bacterium
GTTTTACTGGTGTTTTTTGTTTCAGGTAAGCGACGTGTTGGAACTGGTATACTGGTTATGTATTATCGTTAATAAATTAGGTAAGCTCTCAATGAATACTTCACGACTTGCATATAGTGCTATAGATTTTAGTAGTCATTGTAAGGGGGTCTTTTTGCTTCTTATTTCATTATCACTACTTTTTATGGCTTTGGGAGCAAGTGCGGCCGCTCAGGGTGACCTTGTAAAGAGCAGAACGAGACCCGATGTATATCTTGTAAATGAGCTGGGTGGTAGAGATGTGTTTCCCAATGAATCTGTATTTTTTTCGTGGGAGAATGACTTTGATTCTGTTATAACGCTTTCGGATGAGGAGATTGCGGATCTTCCTATTGGTCGGCGTATGCGTTATAAGCCATGTACTTACCTTGTAAAATCACAAACAAACCCCGACGTTTATCATGCAGGAGAATCTGGTATGTTACGACGCATCACGTCGGAGACGCAGGCTAGCACGCTGTTCGGAGCTAATTGGCCCTCATTGGTACGAGATGTATCCGATGTCTTCTGGTTGGACTATGTAAAGGGTGAAGATTTTGACAATTCCTCAGGTGCGGAGGTCTGTCCAAATGATGGCGATTTGATCCCGAACGGATCTAGTGCACGTACAGGTTGGACTAAGGACGTGATTTTGGTTAATTATGTCGATCGTGAAAACATTGTCTGGCCAACAGAGTCAACAACTCTACAGGATGCGTTTGGCCCAAGGATGTTAGCGGGTCAATATGACTTTCACCGCGGCATTGACATTGCAGGAGAAACGGGCGACCTTGTATATAGTATAGACGACGGTACTGTTTACCGTATATACCACGAAGGCGAAGTAGGGAGTCCGTTTAAAAATGGTGGAAACGTAGTAATCCTTAAACATGAAATACAAAATCCAATCAACTTCTTGGGGCGTGATCACGTAACATATTTTAGCTATTACTTACATCTGGATCAGATAACGATCCCAGATATTGCGGAAGATGATGAGTGGATCACAGAAAAAGGAATGCAAATTGGTACGCTAGGAGCGTCTGGAACTGCCAACACAGAACATTTACATCTCGAAACACGTATAGGAGAATTTGGTACTTTAGATGATGCGAGTGTTAATCCGTTCCTTTATCTATCTTACAATAATATAAATTCATTGCAGATAGAACCGGATACATTAAATGAAAGCAGATTCCTGATAACGTCTGACCGTGAAGAGCTTGATGTGAATGCGATATATATAACGAGTGGGGCAGATACACGCATAATCAACTTCAGTACTCGTGAAGGCATAGATCCTAATAATCGAGACAACAATATCTATAATAGTATTGTTCTTGAGCCATTAAACTTTAACAAAAACTCAGATAAATACGAGATGTATATAGAATACATTGGGGAGGGTGAAGTGAATGATATTAAAGTCATCGACATCTTTGGTAACGGAGTTCGTCTTTATAGATAGTAAAAGTTCTAAGCGTTAGCAGATGAAACACATTGCAGTCTATAGTGCTGAACTAGTCCAGCATCTGGAGCCAGAGAAAGCCCTGTCGCGAAAGCGGTCGGTGTGCTTGCATGTGGTAAACTTGGATTATTGAAATACAAGACCTCAGATTAAAGCTCAGATCATGAATGATGTTTATCCAATTCTGTATTCCTTTAGAAGGTGTCCGTATGCAATGCGAGCTCGCTTAGCTATCGCATACAGCAATCAGGTTGTTGAGATACGTGAGGTTGTTCTTAAGGATAAACCTTCATTAATGATAAACATGTCTCCAAAGGCAACGGTACCAGTTCTTGTGCTTACAGGCGACACTGTTCTTGAAGAAAGTCTCGAAATCATGAAATGGGCTCTGCAAAAAAATGACCCAGATAAATGGCTTAGCCAAACATCCGCAAATCTTATTGATGAAAATGATTCTACGTTTAAATCAAATTTGGACAAATACAAATACTACAATCGATATCCCGAGAAAACTCAACTTGAGTATCGCAGAGGATGTGAAGTATTTTTATTGAAGCTTGAAGCGTTGTTGTCAGATAACATATTCCTGACAGGAGACAATATTAAGTTTGCTGACGTTGCGCTTCTTCCTTTTGTCCGTCAATTTGCTTTTGTAGATATCAAGTGGTTTGAATCATCTGAGTATGTACTTATTAGAAGATGGTTACAAGTATTTTTAGAATCACCTTTATTTGAGAAAAGCATGACTCATTACAATCAGTGGCATGTTGGTGATAGACAAGTATTATTTCCGGTTTCATAGCATGTTCAGAAGTTTGTTATGATAAAATAGCCATCTATGATAAACGACAAAGAAATAAACTCCGAGGTCAAACCTAGTTTTTTTGAGAATCTGAAGTTCACGCCAAACATTATATTGATAGTCATTGCAATGATAATATTGGCAAAGGCCTCGTATGACATTTCAGAGGGGGCGAAAATATTCGGAGACAAGAACGTGGCTTTTTTTGACGCATGGAGCTTGGAACACATCATCACTGGAATGTCTCTCTCATATTTCTTCTTGTTATTCAAAGGCCCGTTCTCCGGGGCAATGGAAAAAGATGATACCCTTGAAGTTGCAAAACTAGACAAGGACGATTCCTTCACGCAGAAGCAAAAAGACAAGGTGTCGAGAATGTTGAAGGCAAAGAACAGAAAAACAAAGATCATACATCACAGCCTTGTTGTTGTTTGCATAGCGTTCGGCTGGGAGATAATCGAGCTCTACATGGAGACGGCCACTTTAAAGATGTTGGGATAGAGCGATACTTCTTAGTTGCACAGGAGTGGTTCTCTGGAGTTGAATTATTCTTAAATAGATTTTTTGTTGATGTCGCGCTTGTGTACCTAGGCTGGTTTATTATTAGACACAAACCAGTTCTAGCCTCAATCGCAGCGCCGGTGTCTATCTTCTGGCTACTGACGCATATAATAGTGTTCAAAGATTCCATGTTCCTGCATGAGAACAGCTTCAGCACAATAATAAGCACGTTTATCAGCATGGAAACGGTTGCTGTGCTCGCTATTTCTACTGTTATATATTTTGTGATGAGTAAGTATAAGAAGGGCTTAAAAGAGCTTTCGCGGGAGTGAATGGCAATCTACGAGTATGAAACAAAGTAAATGTTCAATTTGTAGCAAAATACCAGACGAGATCTTGGTTGATAATGACAAGGGCGAACATCTGCCACAGTCTGCCAATAAACTAGAGGTTTTAAGTTCGATCGGCGGGATTAGAAAGTGCCCAAAGTGTTCGCAATATTACGGATATGTTTACGACCATGATGTACTGACCGGTGCAGGTCCGGGATATTCGGACCATTTCTTGTTTAGAATAAGCGATGGGGAAGCGGTAGAGCGGATTAAGAAAACAGTTGCCAGCATAGAGGGCAGTCTAGAGCGCATGTATGCAAAGCTGCGCGAGGAGGAACTTTATCCCGACGAGCACGTTAAGCAAGTCGAGCCAGAAATTAAGCGCTATGAAGGCGAGCTTGGTGCCCTGACGGCGGAAAAGTAGTATTTGTCAAAGTAATATATTCAAGCGGACGGGTTTTTGTTGTGTGGTAAACTTGGTAAACAAAAATAATGACTTGATCACGCATATTAATCAGTAGATATGACGACTCCTGAACAAAGGTCTTCCCCAGACATGTGCGACCATGGCAACTTTCGTAACAATTGCAATAAATGCAGCGCGAGCACTGTAATGGGAATAAAACGAGAAGATTACACTGGCGATATTCAGTTAACGCGAGGTAAGCAGAATATCCGATACGAGCGAGACGGAGAGTCGGCTTTTGCAAAGATTGTAACAACACATGACGGTTCACGGGAAAATTTAACTCGTCTTAAGCGAGAGAAACATGCTTTGGACAAATTACGCGATACAGGGATTGTTCCAAAGGTGATTTCATTTAAAGAGTATGGTGAAGACAAGGCAAGGTTACTTTTAGAAGAGTTGCCCGGGGAGTCGTTTGACCATATGCCTTGGCAAGAGAGGGCAAAGTTTGCAAAACAACATGCACAGGAAATTGTTTCAGAAACTGGAAAAAGTTTGCACAAGATTCACAATAGCGGAGTTTTTGTTGTTGACGTGAACGTAGGAACGTTTCTTTTCGACGCAGAGGCAGACGACGCGCTTGGAGTACATGTGCTAGATCTTGAACTGGCTCATGATGCAGATTCAGATGATGAGGAAAGCTTGCGAGATTCAATTGATCATTTTAAGAGAAATGATTTAGGGTTTACGCTAGCGAAACAAGAGGGAACTACCTTGCCAGAGGATGAAGAATTGTTGATGAAAGCCGAGCTCTATCGTTGGGCGAAAACAATGAAAAAGATACTGATACATCGCTACCCGGAACTAGAGATCCCTACGTCGAAGCAGGAGCAACTCGAAGCTTATCTGGAGCGCATTCGTCCTGTTTTGGAAGAAGATCTTATACGTAAAGCTGGAGGATTATTCAAAAGAGTGCAAGCCAGAGGAAACGAGCAAGACGTTAATGTCATTGCAAGGGGACTGGAAGATTTCTCGAGTAATTACATTAAAAAAAATATCGATAATGCGCTAAACGGTGCGAGTTCTGACTTTAATTTTACCGAGCTTTGCGAGGCTAACGGTATTGACCTTCCAGTACAGTATTCAGAATTTATTTCACAGTGTCTGAGTATGGATATTGATTCAAGACCAGATTCTTTTGAAGAGCTGATACAGCAGTAAATGGCAGTTAAAAACCGATCGTTTTCGCGGTCGGTTTTTTTATTTGTCAGAGTTATGCGCAATGTCGTCATCTTGTCCGTGCTCTACAAATTCGCTGAAAGATTATCTGGATCGATAAGCCAATTACGTGCGTGTTTGGCTACCTTTTTTTGGACAAACGGCAAAATTGATTCAGACTTTAATACTGAAAAGATACTACCAAGTGTTTGCTGGGAGGCGTTATTGTAGGCGTGGTCAATAAGTTCTTGCACGTCCGCGCCCCGTCTAGTCGTCTGTATTGAGTGCATAGACTTATCGTCAAGCTTACTTGCGTCAAAATCTGCAGCTATCATAGCGTCAATAACGCTCATTCTGTCGAATGTGTTTATAAAGTACAGGCATATTGATAGATTGTTACGCAGCACCTGACGGAAGGTTTCTCCATCTTTATCCTTTTGGTCAGGATATTTCTCAATAAGACTTTTTACAATATCGGTCCAAGCATCCTGAAGCATGACCGCGCGTAACTGGTTCGCAGATGCGCCGTCCTCACGGGGGAAGCGTTCCGAGTAAATTGCTGACTGCTCGGGAGTGGCTTCGTCCATAACACCAACACCTTCAGTCAATTCCTCACACATTGGCGGCAAAATAGAGTCCTCGAACCATTCTGGGTGGTCATCCTGGAGGTCATAAATCAGATCCACGTACTCATCCTCATACCCATTTGGAATGTAAACAAGCATTTTATCTAGGCGGTTGAAGGCATCGACATTAGGTGTTTCTGTGCCTAGCGTTGAGTAATCCTTGAACTTCATGTTGAGCGGTAGCTCGGAGTTCATTGCTCGCATTGCCAGCTCTTCAGCGATCCTGGAGATGTCTTCTATCTTTGGATTGAGGTAGAACCTCATTGTATTGCCAGGCCACTCTTTGTGATCCATCCGTTTGCTGATAACGTGTACAAAAAGTGGGGAAGTACTCCCGTCAAGAGATCCTTGATAGTGGATCGGCGACTCCTTGTTAACTCGCCATTCCTTCCGGTAAATATCACGCAACTCATCAAGGGTAGTTGGCTCAGGGCTGGATTCTATTGCCGCTACAACTTTTCGCATATGATCACTGTCACGGCCTGGGTCTTCACTTTGTTCTGCAGCGGCTATCATTGAGGCGCCGTGCCTTAGCATGTTGATCCGCCATGCTTTGAAGACGTTCAGTTGAAGTGGCGCGTAATCCTGCGGTTCAACATCAAAGCTCTTGGTATTTTTGTGACGCTCTTCCCAGTCATCAGGATCTTCCCGCGTAATCAGGTTATACCAACTGTCCGAAGATTCCCCGAACCTGCTTCTCATTGTGCGCCCATTATTTTCTCCCTTAGTGTAATGAACGGTCTTCATAACAGCGCGCTTGAGCATCTCAATATCCTCCAAACCATAAACAGGGCTCGACTCGCGGTCGGGCTCTGCTACAATGCCTTTTTCCATGCTTATCACGGCTGGTAGGTTTGCACTTGGGATGTACTCCTTATCTTCGCGCATAATCTGCAACTAGTATATCAGATGCGAGGTGACGCGTTATTCACTGCTAACAATTTGATGTTATAATACCGTTTGTAGTTATAAAGTAATCGTAGAAAATGAAAAACATTCAGATCCTACATATCATTGCTTATTTGAAAGGCGCCTATTTCCAGACGCCGATTTTGTCTCTGTTCTTTTTGGCACAAGGAGTACCGTTGTCTGTAATAGTCGCATCAAATATTTTCTGGTCTGTAGGAGCTTTTGCAGGCGAGGTTCCAACAGGTATATTTGCTGACAAATTCGGGCAGAAGATCTCTATTACATTAGGGTATCTTCTGGAGGCTATTGGAATTTTATTAGTGGTGCTATTTCCGTCATCTGTGATGCTTGTCATCTACTTTGCCATAAGCGGAATTGCGTATTCATTTTTGAGTGGTAGCGAGGAGGCGTTGATGTATGAGTCTGTAAAGAAGTCGAAGAAAGAAAAATACCAGCGCGTTTATGGGAAGTTTATTTCCAATGAGATGATCGGATTCATGTCGGCGACAGCACTTGCCGGATTCGTTTACGCTAAGTGGGGGGCGGTAGCTTTTAATCCGTTACTGTTGTTGACCGCGGCGAGCTTCTTATCTGCGGCTGTTCTGAGTAGATTCCTAGTCAACGAAAAGTCGGCACTGGTCAGCGACGACGAGGGTTCAAAAATGTTTATCATACTAAAAGAATCATTTACCTTGATCCGAAGGAACAAGACTGTTTGGGCTCTCACGTTAGTAAGTTTGTTGACTATCTCTGGAGAGTATTTGATGCAGGCGGTTTATCAACCATATTTTTCACTGAACGGTGTTCCAGCTGTTTGGCTCGGACTTGTACTGACGATAGGCACGATCGCAAATATTGTTGCAACTCGGTATGTACACAAACTCGAAGACAGGTTTACGCTGGAGAAGATCCTGCTGTTTCTAAATCTTCCATTGGGTGCTTTATTCGTGCTGCTGGGCATTTTTACAAATCCAGTATTTTTGATTGGTGCATACATTGTCATGGGAGGGTTGTTTAATTTGCAGATGCCAGTAATCTCTGACTACATTAATGCACGAGCAAGCTCTCATATCCGAACGACCGTATTGTCTGGTGTGTCGTTTGTGAAACGATTCTCAGGTATAGTGATAGCGGGAATTTTGACGCTCGTAGTTCATGTCTATGACATCCAGACAGCTCTGATTACTCAAGGGATATATCTTATGTCCGGTATAGTCATATCTTACTTTATACTCGTACGTTGTGGGTGTACGCATAGAATTCACAAGTCTAGTTACAAAATCGAAGTCTAGTGGGGTAAGATACTTGTCATTATCATTTTTTATGATACTGTTGCGTGATCAAACTATATATGGAGAAATCTTTCGAAGTCATAATATTCTATAAATACACGCCAGTTGCGGATCCTGAAGGATTTGTGGTTTGGGTGCGTGATTTGTGCGCCAAGGTTGGCATTAACGGGCGGATATTGATAGCAAAAGAGGGTGTTAACGGAACGGTAGAGGGAACACGCGAGCAGTTGGATGTTTTTGAGTCTGCTTTGCAAGGTTCTAAATTTGGTGATTTTAGCGATCTTTGGTTCAAATCAAGTGTTGGGACCGGGTGCTCATTTCGAAAGTTGAAAGTGAAGGCGAGAGAGTATATTTTGAATATTGGTCTAGAAGAACGGGATATTGACCCGAACAAAATTACAGGTCAACACATCGATGCAGACGAATTGCATGAGATGTTTTTGAACGACGAGGACTTTACAATCATAGACATGCGTAATGATTACGAGTTTCAAGTTGGAAGATTCGATAAGTCTGTTGATCCTGGTATGCGGAATTTTAGAGACTTGAAAGACGTCGTTTCTGGCATGGAAGAACTCAAGACAAAAAAGGTGGTTACAGTCTGTACGTATGGTGTTCGATGTGAGAAAGCTTCTGGATTCCTACTAGAAAACGGATTCCAAAATGTGAGCCAGCTGAACGGAGGGATTGGTACGTATATGAAAAAGTATCCCGGGCAGAACTTTAAAGGTTCGCTTTACGTGTTTGACGAGAGAATGACAGAGCAGTTCGTTGAAAATTATGAGGTTGTTGGAGAGTGCGTTGCGTGTGGTGAGAAGAGTGAGAGATTTGGGAATTGTGGAAACCATTTTTGCCACAAGCAACTTATCATCTGCACCAAGTGTTCGGACGAACCTCGTATGTGTAACGGCAATTGTGGTAACCTAAAAGTCTAAGTATTAGAGATAGAATTATGAAAACACTAAAATGCGATCTTTGCGATGCTACAGCAGACGGCGAGACTTTTGAAGATTGGATGAAGGCGTTGATGCCTCATTACATGGAAGCCCACGCCGACGTTATGAGCGACTCGAGCAAAACTGAGGAAGACAAGAATAAATGGATGGCGGAGAATAAAGAGCGGTTCGACGCAGAATAGAAGTCGACTTTGTCAGTTGCTAGTCTAGTGCAATTTAATCGACCGTGTGTACGGTCGGTTTTTGCTTTTATGGTAATATTCCGGTATTAAACGTGATGCTTATTTTGAATTCAGCACGCGTTATTAACCCGTTGCCAATTCCTGAGTATGCCGAAAAAAAATGGCTTTTTCTCTAAATTCTTGATGAGGTTTCCTGAAAAACACAGGTTTCTTATAATGGCTGCCATGTATCTGGTCGTAATAGTAATTGGTGTATTTATATTGTACGAAATGGATGTTTATCGCGATGCGATTGTTGCATTGCTGAACGGAGATGAAGATATGTACCATCTCATTGAAGAGACGATTGCCTCGATTTTTGCGATGATCGCTCTATTTGGTGCAATATATATCTTTGTTCCCCCGGCTTTGATGCTCATGGCAATGGTATTGAGCATGTCCAAGAAAGGGAAGGATTATGTTGATAAGAATTTTGAGATACGTCGTTGAGATCTAGGCAAGTATTTAGTGCTCAGACAGGGGAAGAACACATTTTTACTAGTCTAATCACCATTTAGCCTTGACAAAAGGTCATTTTTGGTGTATACATGGGTAATGAAGAACTCGTGTATATCCCAACACGAGTTTGGTGACAAGACAAGGGATTGAAAAGGAGCCGACATGGCCCATCGACTTTCGACTACGAATCGACGTCTCGCATTTTTCCTGCTCGTGCCGATCGTGGCGCTTGTAGTTCTGGCTTTCGGCTTCTACGTCGAGGCGCAGGCCTGCGAGGAGCCGGACGTGTACGTACAAGAGCTGGTGGAGCACGCGCGGAAGCACGAGCTGCTTCCGTACCACGACTCGCTCGAGGCGTTCCTGGAGGTCTACAAGGAGGGGCGCTGTGACGTGTTGTGGCAGAGCCGCAACGCGATCTACGCGGGGCACGGCTATGCCTTCGTGACCGCGAGGGCGCAGGAGTGGGTCAAGCAGTACAGCTGGTACCGTCGCGACCAGAGCATCACCGAGAAGACGGTGAAGCTCAACGAGACGGACATCGCGAACCGCGACTACGTCCTGCAGCTCGAGAAGAAGCACAGCTGCAACTAGAACTCGCCGC
Organism: Candidatus Uhrbacteria bacterium; assembly: GCA_013203725.1. Classification (GTDB taxonomy): domain Bacteria; phylum Patescibacteriota; class Patescibacteriia; order UBA9934; family UBA11717; genus JABMPK01. The sequence goes on from JABMPK010000089.1 coordinate 9,810, forward strand.
GACCTGACCCGGAGCATAATGCCCCGGCCTCCAGGTCGCGGCATTGTGTTTTTAATATGTGGTACGCGCTATGCTACAATACTTGTATAAGACCTAACCATTTGCTATGCGCATAACGCTTGCTTCCAGACTATTATCATCGACAATACTTTCTTTACTACTGATCCCATCATTCGCTTTTGCTCAAACTCCAGTTTCCGCAGAATATCAAGAATTGCTCACAGATGTTGTTGGCGAGATTGAATTGGCTGTTTTCAACCAGGATACCGAGCGACTGCTTAACGGAATGACGGAAGAGCTTGTGGCAGAGATCGGTACTACTATCGAGTCCGCGTTGTCTCCGACTGTTGATATCGAGGATTTCAGTATCTATGGATTTGAGTTTTCGCAAGTTGACGAAACGCATTTCCGGATAGACGGAAAGTATTCCATAGAATCACGTGGTTCAAACGGAACATGGTCTGTGAATGGACTAAGTACGTATATTGTTTTGGAAGATACGGGGGAGTCATTCGTTATTTCAGACACGGACCTTCATGAAGCAGTTTCACCGATTGATATTCGAGGGTTTATTGGAGACAATATGAGGTACATTTTGCTGGCACTCAGTCTTGGATTCGTTTTCTCGGCATTCTGGGCTTGGATGTTGGTAGATGCGATTATGCGAAACATTCCAAACAAAGCGCCGTGGATCTTACTTATAGTGCTGGCGAGTTGGCTCGGAGCGGTGATTTACTTCTTCACGGGGCGCAAGCAGTTCAAGATGAAAAAGTAGTTAAATGTACAGTTACAGAACGGCCGCGGTTGCGGTCGTTTTTTTTGTTTCGGTGGGGATATAGTTGGTTTGCACGTTAAAAATACATGGTACAATTCACTCAAATTCATTCTAGACGTATATGAAATATCCGGTAGTCAGCTGCTTGTTTGCTTTTATTTTTGCAGTATCTGGCTTTTTTTATTGCACAACATTTGCGTCGGCTGCGACCGTTAACTATTACGTTGATCCAACTGGGACAGACGATGGGGGACATGGTACTGGCACCGGAACGGGTGCTTGGGCAACTATTCAGTATGCCGTTACAAACGTATTGAATCCCGCAACGGACACTGTCATCATCAATATTGCAGCTGGTACTTATACAACTAATAACGACGACATCCTGGTCAACAGAAGTTTTACTGACCTGACTTTTCAGGGGGCGGGAGCAGATACCACTATAGTTCAATCGCACGCAAGCCCGGCATCATCCACTGCAATAGTTTTCAGCATATCGTCATCCAACAACGTGGCATTCGAAGATTTAACTATTCGATATGGTCGCTCCACAACTACCGGCGCAGGTATAAAAGGTGGAAACGGGGATCTTACAATTCGTAATTCTATTATTTTTGATAACGACGGCGTCACCACTAGCGACTCCGGTGGAGTGTATTCAAGCGGTGATCTTGTTATCGAGAACTCTACATTTTTTAACAATGATGGTAATTATGTTGGAGCTCTTTATACAAGCGGAGGTGCGATTCAAATTACAAACTCTACATTTTTCGGAAACGTAGGCTCTAGCGCTGCAGCGATCTATATTACTAGTGCAACGTCGTTAACGATTACCAACTCAATGTTCGCACAGGGCAGCGAGCTTCTTTTACAGGGTAGCTATAGTGCGTATATAAAAAACTCAATACTTGCGAACAAATCAGCTGGATCTTACGATCTTGAGTATTACAATTATTTCGGGACAGTTTACGCTGAGAATACAATAATTGGGACAGAGGACACCGATGGTGCCGCGCCTTACATAATTGATGGCGTTGATGGAAATAGTGAGGTGGAGTCAGGAACTTTGGCTAGTTTGAACATAAAGGCTGAAGTTTCAGAAAATGGGTCAGTAAATAAAACGCTTACTCTTGCTCTTCAGGACGGTAGTCCAGCGATTGATGCTGGGGACGCAACTGCAAACAACGGTGTATCTATACCAACAACCGATCAGCGTGGCAGTGCACGTGTAAGCACAGTCGACATTGGACCTTTTGAGTATCAGGGTAGCGACACGGCAGATCCGTTAATCCTGTCTTCCTCAATAGAGGCAACAAACATATACGTGGACATAACATTCGACGAAGGCGTGTATAACACAAACGGTGGAAGTGGGGGGCTACAAGCCTCGGATCTTGCCGTTGCGTTAACTCAAGGGGTAGGCGACGTTACGAATGTTTCTATCAGTAGTTTAACCAGGACCGATTACGGGGCGCTGACTGGCGGGGAAACTACGGTTCGCGCGACAATTTCTTTGACAGGGACGGCGCGTGGTGTGGAAACTATATCTTTCAGTCCAACAGACAACGCATCAATCTACGACGCGGCTGGTAATCCAATGTCGACATCTCAGACAACGAGTGAGTTGACTTTGGACGGCGCGTTCCAGTACTACGTAGACCCAACCGGTACGGATGACGGATCACATGGAACTGCATCGGGAACAGATGCATGGGCAACTATTCAGTACGCTATTACGAATGTAAGCGACCCTACAACGTCGCCGATTGTTATAAATATATCTGGGAGTACATTCACGACAAGCAACGACAATATTGAAATTACAAGAGGCTTTACGAATCTTACGCTGAAAGGTGCGGGCGCAACTTCAACCATTGTGCAGTCACATGCGGACCCTCTTTCGTCCACTGCCGAAGTTTTTTACATTACCAGTAGTGCGGTAACATTCGAGGACATGACTATACGTTACGGTCGATCAAGCACTAGCGGACCTGCGATCAAAGGTAGTTCTGGTGATCTGACACTTCGAAGAGTCGCTGTGGTTGATAATGACACGACTGGTGGTAGCGGATACTCAGGAGGAGTATCTGGTAGCGGTAATACAACTATCGAAGACTCCACGTTTACTGGAAATGATGGATCGTATGTGTCCACTCTGTATCTTAGCGGATCCACCAAGACTGTGACCGTGACCAACTCTACATTCTTTGGTAATGGTGGAAGTCAGACTGCTGGCGCAATATACTTGAACGGACCTTCATTTATAGTGACCAACTCAACTTTTGCGCAAAACGGTAACATTCTGATGCAGGGAAGCGGCGACGTTTATCTTAAGAACTCGCTTTTGGTTGACTCGACTGATTACTACGATCTGGAGTATTACAACTATTTCGGGACAGTCTACCCATATAGCACGGTTATCGGGCGTGAAGACACTGATGGGGCCGCGCCATACATAACGAATGGAGTGAACGGTAACGTGGTTGATGATGGCACTTTGGCGAGCATGAACATTTCTGCAGCCTTGGCGGACAATAGCACTGTAAATGGCACGCAGACGCTTTCACTGCTCGTTGGTAGCCTAGCTATTGATACTGGAAACAGTTCGGCAAATAATGGCGTCTCAATCCCAGCTCTCGATCAAAGAGGGGCTGCGAGAGCCGGTGTTTCAGACATTGGCGCATTTGAATATGCAGGAGTCTTTGGCAGTCCATATGCTGATATATATTTTCCAGCAGACGACGCGACCGCTGTGTCTCTAGACTCAAATCTCGTTCTTACATTTAGCGAGATCGTGGACGTGGAAACTGGGAATGTCTATATTTATAAGGCAGACGATACTTTGATTGAGACGATTGACGTAACTGGTTTGCAGGTCACGGGTACAGGAACGGACACAATTGTTATAGACCCAACATCAAATTTTACAGAGCTTACAAGCTACTATATACAGATTGACGCTACAGCATTCGACGATGTCTCCAGTAATAGTTACGCTGGAATCGCGGACGAAACTACATGGACATTCACAGGTACTGACA
>JABMPK010000011.1 GCA_013203725.1 Candidatus Uhrbacteria bacterium
AGTGAGTACAACAAGTAGCGGTGACTGGGGGTACGTGATGGGTGGCGACCTTGGAGGCGTCGCAATGCCGGCAGTTCAGTTCGCCGAGGAAGGCATGATGAAATCCGAATTTGCGATGATGGACAGCTACTCGATCATGCCAGAGCCACCGCGTGGAGGCGACACAGCGGTCGATGTTGATCAAAAAATTATCCAAACTGGTTACCTCACTCTTCTCGTAGACAAAATCGCGGAAGCTGTTCCGCGAATAAGCGATGTCGCTACAACACACGGCGGCTTTACACAGAACTCAAACTCTGGAGAATATCCAAATGGCAATCGCTATGGTTCGCTCACCATTCGTGTACCCGCAGAGTCGTACGAGTCATCTCTGCGCGATATTCGAGCCTTAGCACTCAAGGTTGTTGACGAATCTACAAACGCACAGGATGTTACCGAGGAATATACAGACCTAGAATCAAGGCTAGCTGTTGCTCAAGATGAGGAACAGGCATACCTCGCGCTCCTTGATCGCACGGACTCCGTTAGCGACCTGCTTCAGGTTCAACGTGAACTTTCAAATGTACGTGCTCGTATTGAGTCACTCGAAGGCAGGATAAAATACCTTGGAAACCAAACAGAGCTTTCTACAATTACGATTTCATTAGAGGAAGAGGCGTCGATCAGTGTCCCAACAAAGCCCTACCGATTCATCTCAACAGTGAAAGATGCGTTCCGTGGCGCTATCAACATCGCGCAAAGCATTGTAACGCTTCTTGTATGGGTGGTGATCGTCGGTACAATCATCGGAGTACCTCTTGGAGTGATTTACTGGGTCGGACGGAAGACTTGGAATAGCCGTAAAAAATAGCTATGGCACGCACAAAGACAATAAGCACTTACCTCTCCCCTGCTACCTACAGAGAGAATGTAAAGAAGATCCCAACACGTAATGGTTACGGTGACGGGGTTGTTCAGGCTGGGAAAAAGAATGAAGACGTGATTGTATTGTGCTGTGACTTGACCGATTCAACGCGAAGCAAGCAATTCAAAGACGCATTTCCCGAACGGTTTATTCAGATGGGCATTGCCGAGCAATCAATGGCGGGTGTTGCTGGCGGACTCGCGCTTGAGGGCAAGGTGCCGTTCATCTCAAGCTATGCTGCATTCTCACCTGGGCGAAACTGGGAACAGATTAGACTTGTTGCGTGTCTACAAAACCAGAATATCAAGATCATGGGCGCGCACGCCGGCGTATCGGTGGGGCCAGACGGCGCGACTCACCAGATGCTTGAGGACATTGCCATTATGCGTGTCCTCCCCAACATGACTGTACTCTCCCCTTGCGACTTCCTGGAGGCAAAGCGTGCGGTGATAGATGCGGCTAAGCTCGATGGTCCTGTCTACATCCGTTTTGGCCGTTCTGCAACACCATCTTTCACCACAGCAAAGACACCATTCAAGATTGGACGTGCTGAGATATTCAAAGACGGATCGGATGTTGCAATTATCGGATGCGGACCGTTAGTACACGAGGCTCTTATGGCCGCGAAGATGTTGAAAGAAAAAGGTATCGACGCGATGGTCATCAACGCGCATACAATCAAGCCACTCGATCGTAAGACGATCGTAGCAGCGGCCAAAAAATGTGGAGCGGTCGTGACGGTCGAAGAAGCACAGTGCACAGGAGGGCTCGGAGGAGCCGTCGCCGAATGCCTCGCAAAAGACCAACCAACCCCCATGCAGTTTGTAGCAGTCCACGACCGCTTTGGCACGTCGGGCACGCCAGACGAACTCATGCACGAGTTCGAGCTAGATCGCAAAGCGATTGTTGCGGCGGCACTCGAAGTTGTCAAAATGAAATAACATATTCCCCGCATTTACGTGCGGGGTTTTTGTATAGAATGATATATCACGTCGTTCGCGAACGACGTGATATACTAGTAACAATATGTATGATGTAACAACCGTCGGTGATATTAAGCTCGACGTATTTATTGATCTTGGTAACGATGCCAAGGTTCATTGTGGTATCAACAAAGAAGACTGTGTGATGGAGATAAAATATGGTGAAAAAATCCCAGTGGATACTGCGGACACGATGATGGCAGGGACTGCTCCGAATGTTGCAATTGGAATTCGACGCTTAGGTGGTGCGTCGTCGATTGTGAGCGTTGTAGGCGAAGATGCTACGGCCACGCTCGCCATGGAGGGGCTCAAAAAGGAAGGTATCTCTACTGACTATGTGACTATTGCCAAAGGAACTAAGTCGAGTTTCTCAGCTGTGCTGAATTTTGAAGGAGAAAGCACTGTTCTGGCAGTACATGAGCCTCATACTTTTACGATGCCGCCAAACATCAAAACGGAATGGCTATTTGTTTCTGAACTTGGACCTGACTATAAAGATTTATACAAGGAGATCACGAAGATGGCGGAGAATGGAATGAAGGTCGCTATCAATCCCGGTACGATTCAACTCGAAAAGCTCGATAAAACTCTTTATGAGCTTATAAAGATTGCGGATTTACTGATTTTGAATAAAGACGAGGCGCAGTCGTTATGTAACTGTCCGACCGACGATCCTGGAGCGCTCGTTAGAACCATGCAACAGCTTGGACCAAAGATCGCCATTGTTACAAACGGAAGAGATGGGTCATATGCATCCGACGACAGCAAGATTTTTCACGCTCCCCTTTTTGATATCGGGGATAGGGTGGAAGCGACGGGCGCAGGCGACGCATTTTCGACTGGAGTACTCGGTGCGCTCATAATGGGCCATGATCTGCAGACTGCGCTTACCTGGGGATCGGTAAACTCTGGATCGGTTGTAAAATTTATAGGACCACAAAAAGGACTACTTACTAAACAACAAATGTTAGACGAAATCGCTAATCAACCCGGGTACCAGGTTACAACAATTTAGTATGCTTACAAACTCATCATCATTTTTAAAGAAAGCGCACAAAGGTAACTATGCGATTGGCGGTTTTAATGTAAATAACATGGAGTTACTACAGGCGATCGTGAAGGCAGGTATCGAAAAGAAGTCGCCGTTGATTATACAGACAAGTCAGGGCGCAATTGAATACGCCGGGATGGAACTCATCGGCGCTATGGTACATTCGATTTCAAAGGACGTTAGTATCCCTATAGCCTTTCATCTAGATCACGGAACAAACGTCGACCTTGTGAAGGAAGCGATACAAAGTGGTTTCTACACAAGTGTAATGATCGACGCATCGTCCAAGCCATTCAATGAGAACGTGAAGATAACTCGCGAGATTGTAAAACTAGCGCACAAAAAAGGTATTTGGGTGGAGGCGGAGCTTGGCGCGATTCCGGGCAAGGAGGACCAGGTGAATGTTAACGAGGCGAATGCGTTTTTTACAGATCCAGAAGAAGCCGGGACGTTTGTTGAGATGACAGGATGTGACGCGTTGGCGATTTCTATCGGAACAAAGCATGGCGTGTTCAAATATTCCAAGGGAAAAGCAAAACTCGACATAAAGCGTTTACTAGAAATCAAGAAGCATACGAATGTCCCCCTTGTTCTTCACGGTGCGAGCGAGATCCCACGCGAACTCAAGAAGATTGTTGAACAATACGGCGCAGACCTCTCAGATGCGTTTGGCGTTTCACCAAGCACTCTTAAAAAAGCAATCACGAATGGCATCAACAAGGTGAATACCGACTCTGACCTTAGAATCGCGTTCACGGGAGGCGTTGACCGCTACATGACGAAGCATCCAAACAACATGGACCCACGAAAGTACTTGGCTGCCGGGCGTGACGCGACTCGTAAAGCTGTCGCTCGTCGTATTGACCAGCTCGGGTCTGCTGGAAAGGCCTAGCGGCGTCTGAACCGCTGAATCGAAAAGGTTGCTTCGCTACCGCTCCCTCCGAAGGCGGGCGCGGCGCAATGACGCGCTGGAGAAAGCTAGATCTACAATTTAAGAATAAAAAACCAACAGCACATGAAATTTAACGTAATCACAATAGGTTCTGCGGTGAAGGACGTCTTTGTACAGAGCGATAAATTTTATGTGGAGAAGTCCGAGCGCTTCCCCGGCAACGAGGACGCTTGTTTTGTACTCGGAGGTAAGATCGAGGTTGATCAACCAGTGTTCGGATCTGGTGGTGGTGCAACAAACGCAGCGGCTACTTTCGCAAAGCTAGGGCTCAAGTCTGCTGTTGTTGCAAAGATCGGCGATGACGTTACCGGCAAAGAGGTCGTGGACGACATACACCAGCACGGAGTCTATACAAACCTAATGGTAACTTCGGCCAAGGGAGGCACAGGATACTCCACGTTGCTCACAGCTGCGAACGGACAACGAACCGCAGTTGTGTACAGAGGAGTGTCCAAGGATCTAAGTGTTAAAGATATGCCGTGGTCCAAGATGCAGGCGGACTGGTTTTATATGACGAGTTTAGGTGGAAATATTCCGCTCATAAAGAAGATCTTCGCTTTCGCTGCGAAAAACGACATAAAGATAGCATGGAATCCAGGAAGTCTGGAGCTCGACAAAGGCTCGAAGATCTTGGAACCACTTTTCAAGAGAACAGACATCTTGTCGCTCAATCATGACGAGGCAGCATTAGTTAGCAAGGTGGCGAGAAAAGATTTGCGTGGCATCATAAAAAAGATGTCTTCTCTAGTTGGTGGCGTGTTCGTTCTAACAGATGGCAAACATGGAACTTACGCATGCAGAGATAACGAATGCTTCTTTGCACATCCAACAGACGTACCCGTGATAAATGCTACGGGGTCTGGAGATGCGTTTGGAAGCGCGTTCACAACTGGCATGATGCAATCCGATGGTGATATAATCACTTCACTAAGACTCGGCACGTTAAATGCTGAGTCTGTCATACAAGTAGTTGGTGCGAAGGAAGGCATACTCAACCGTATGCCGGGATCGCGACGACTCGCATCCATTCAAGTTGAACCATATCGAATACATTAATATGCCAAGATTGAGAAAGAAAACTAGCACAAACCGTGCGCCATCACAGCAGCCTGCCAAGAAATCGCATAACCACTCAGGATTCATTGCGGCTATCATCATTGCAATGGTGCTTTTCCTAGCTGCCGGCGCTGTTGCATACATGTCTTGGAGTAATGAGAGCACGCTTTCAGACAAGGTGAGCAATCTAATGCAGCAAAATGAGATGCTTGTAGAGGAGAATGCAATGCTTGCGGACGAAAGTGAGGAGAATGCTGTTACAAGATTTTACTTCGCACAGATACAGGGTGACACATACCAGATTCGATCGTTAGACAGTAACGGAGTCGATGAGCTTGTGTACACTTCGCAAACTCCTCACGAAATATTAAAAGTTTACGCTCAGCCACGTGTAGGTTTTGATGGAAAGATATTTATACAAAGATTGAGTGAAGGAGATGACCCAGGTCTCAACCTTCAAACACTGGATACAGCAACTGGACAGATCGGGATTGCGCAGTTGAACAAGGATCTTCCGGGTGCGCGTGCAACAATTCTTTCACCAGACGAAAGAATGATCGCCGCAGTTTACGACAATCCCGAGTTTGGACTTGATACGCTAGAACTCAAGGTCTGGAGCCTGCTGGATGACTCAAGCGAGACGCTTGTCACCTTGGCTGACAACGAAAGTTTTGTAAGTGCGTATGACGGACTCGGCGGTTCGTACGGACAGAAAATTACTTGGACTTCCTTGTCTTGCGTAGAAGTACTGATCTACAAAAAGAGTATCTACGGAGAAAATGTTGTGAACGAGTATCGAGAGTTCTGCATGTAAGAAAAGTTGAGATGCTGCCATGGTATAATGGTGGCATCTTTTATTTTATGCTTGTCTCATATGCCCGCAATTCAATCAACAACACCACCAACACCTGGACCTGCTAACTCACCAAAGCCGGCTGCAAATAAAGTTGCACCTAAAACAGTAATTGCTCCACCACCTATGCAATCAATGGGACAGATCCACAAACATACAGGATTTATAATTGCTATCGCAGTAACAACGTTGTTGCTAATTGCATCAGCTGTCCTTGCGTACATTACGTGGTCAAATGGAGAGTCTTTGAAGAACGACATAATTGGCTTGAACAGCAACGCACAACAGATTGCACAAGAACGAGACATGGTTAGTACTGATCTTAAAAAAGCTCTAGAAGACCTTGCTAATGCGCCAAAACCAGCACCATTCTTTTACACAACTGCCGAGCTAACGGAAGACGGCGACTTAACAACCACCCTTCATAGTTTAACGACTGAGGGAAAGGCAGACATATTTACAACAACCGGTCCTTTCTCAACATCGTACTCAGTTTATGCAACTCCACGTGTTGGATTTGACGGACGAATTTGGTTAGACGAGAATTCTGACACCAATAGTCCAGGAATCGCACTACGAGAGTTCGACACAATTGCCGGAACTACATTGATGCCGACTCTTTTCTCGGACTTCCTACCAGTACCAGATGCAATTGCACTCTCGCCAGATGAGACTCGCATTGCCGCGGCTTACAGCAACGAAAACACAGCTAGACCAGACTTAGCTGGGCAGTTGGTTGCATGGGATTTGCTTACAGGTGACATGACATCTCTTGGTACACTCGAACCTAGTGAGCATTTTGGTGATACTTACTTCTCAGAGATATGGGACTCACAAATTTCTACATTCAATGTTCAGTGGGAAAGCAATGACTGCGCAGTCTCAAGTGTATACGCCGATGTTGCAGTTGAAGCTACAGAAACTGAAGCCGCTAAAACAGTGCGCCAATATGGTGGCAACCGATATTTCTGCATGGAATAAATATGCCTAGAAAAAAAATTCTCATAACGCGACATATTCCAGATGAGGGGGTGAAGATGCTGAAGAAAAAGTACGACGTTGATATTTATCCAAAAGATCAACCAATCCCAAGACGTGAGCTGATCAAGCGGCTACAGTCAAAACGATACGACGCGCTGTTGTCTATTCTCACAGATAAGATCGACGGCAAAGTACTCGACGCAGCAGGCGGCCAACTCATGGTCGTGGCAAACTACGCTGTTGGTTACAATAATATAGACATTGAGGCCGCCAAGGAGCGTAAAGTCATCATTACCAACACGCCTGGTCCAGAGATTTCTGAGTCTGTGGCCGAGCACACAATCGCTCTGATCTTTGGACTTGCTCACCGAATCGTCGAAGGCGACGACTTCGCGCGCGCTGGCCGCTACAAAGCATGGGGCCCGCAGTTACTGCTTGGCAACGATATTATGGGTAAGACTATCGGAATCGTTGGAATGGGTCGCATAGGCTCAGCTATTGCAAAACGTCTTCATGACGGTTTTGGACTGGATGTTATCTATACAAACAAAACTGGCAACAAGGAAGCGGAAAAGCAGTTCAATGCAAAACGAGTTGGGCTAAGTGAACTTCTGAAGAAATCCGATTTTGTATCGCTTCATGTTCCCCTACTACCAGAGACACACCACCTGATTGGAGCGAAGCAACTCAGGATGATGAAAAAGACTGCTTATATAATCAACACATCACGTGGTCCAGTGATAGACGAGGAAGCTCTAGTTACCGCTCTCAAAAATCGCACTATCGGAGGAGCGGGACTTGATGTTTACGAGTTTGAGCCAAAGATCCCGTTTGCTATGCGAACGATGTCCAACGTGATTACAACCCCACACACTGCAAGCGCAACCGTTGAGACTCGACAAGCAATGTCACGACGAGCTGCAGAGAATATTATAGCCGTACTAAGCGGCAAGAAGCCAAAAAATAAAGTAGTTTAGTATGCCCAAAGGTAACAACAAACTTACCAAGAAAGTTGGGTGGCAACATATTGTTGGTGGAATACTCGTGATAGCAATTCTAGTTATAGCTTTCTCCATCACGAAGAAAGCCGATAGCCCAACGCTTCCAACCGCTCATGATGTTCTTGAAAGACTTGAGCGCCCGATGGTGGCGACTAACTATGATTATGTAACGGTAGAAGAATGGGAGGACGCTGCTACTGCACAAGAAACAATCAACAAGTCTCAGGGAAAGGATGAAGATCAAGAGACAGTCATGTTCAGCGTAGTGCAAGATCCAAACAACAAAGGCACGTACTACTTTGCAACAATCGACGACTCCAACATAGACGAAGTTTTTGTAGGGGTATACAAGTACACCGTTGATTCCAGAAATTGGGAAAGGTTGTACAAGAAAACAACAGCAGTGGATTCGCTCGTAGACTTGCGGCACGGGTACCGCGTTCTCGGACTCGACAGCGATCGTCTCGTGCTACAAGAAACTGCACTCGACTTTGAGCCAGATGAATGTTTTGAGCCGCTAATAGCCGAACCTGAAACCGAGATGGTGAAGGGCGAGGAAAACGTTATCACCGGTTCGATAGTAACCATGGATCTAGATGGTCCTTATGGTAAATGGGCGGAGATTAAGATTCCAGATGAAGTAAGGAGTAAGCTTGAGAAGCGCCAGGCAGACTGCAAGGCAACTCCATAGCAAGATACCACCTCGAAAGAGGTGGTTTTCTTTTATATTGACTCATTTTCGCCGAAATGATATAGTCTCGTTGTCCCAAATTCATGGGCCATTAGTAGGTTCCCTATCCGCCATAGCTCTCTGAGCGACGGTGGACGCTAATGGCAACAGGAAACAACATGGGCCATTAGCTTCCACCTTCGCTCTTCCAGAGCTTCGGCGGACACGGCAGCTTACGCTTCGCTAATGGCAACAGGAAACAACATGGGCCATTAGCTCAGCTGGCTAGAGCACCTGCTTTGCAAGCAGGGG
>JABMPK010000090.1 GCA_013203725.1 Candidatus Uhrbacteria bacterium
CAAGGGTTTCACCAGCCAGCGTTATACCGCTTCCCTCTGCGGTGTAGAAAAATACTTCGTAAAGCTTGTCGTCTGTCTTCCAGTACCATGCGTCAAATACGTTTCCTCTTCGCACACCAACATTATTTCCATTCAAATCCATCATCTCAAGATCATCTGGCATCCGCGCTTGCTCTGGGTACACAAGAACATCCATCAAAACCCAATCATTTCCTTCATAGTATTCAACGTCATCTTTAATAGGACGCTCCGGCAATAAAATTGGCTTGTCTACGTTCTGAACCAACGCCTGTCCTTTGTCACGCGAAGTTGATCGCTCTTTAGCAATTCCAAATTCCATGCCAACGCCATCGTACGGCTCGTACGCATACCACTGTTGATCCTCCGCGCCTATAAACCATCCAGTCACACTTCGCTCCGGTTCTGCATCTACAACATCAACAATATCCGTGTTCGCCTTCGAGCACCCTGCGCCAACAATCAGTAACATGCTCATTAGTATCAAAATCCTTTTCATATTATTTTGTATTCATTACAATTCGATCAATAAATTTCCACGGTAACGAGTTTACGTCGTCCATTTCTACAGTGTCTGCAATCACTTTATCAAGTGTGTCCTTGGAGTCAACATACCTTTCCTGGTAACGCCTAACTCGAGTTACAAAGTCCGCCTTATTTATCTCTGAGTGAAACTGCGTTACATAGAAAGGCTTCCCGTTTGCTTTGAACGCGTGATACGGGCATTTTGGAGTCGTTGCTAGCACTGTAACGTTTTTTGGAAGTCGAGTTGCGCTATCTTTGTGCAAAGCGACGGCGCGAAACATCTCCGGCATATCATTGAACAGAGGATCCGATTTTGCCGCGTCGGTAAGCTCGATCCTTCCCGAACCCTCCAACTCTGAATATTCTTCAGAACGTTCCACCTTTCCGCCCAACGCCTCCGTTGCAAGTTGGAAGCCATAACATGAACCAAGAACCGGAATATCGTTCTCTAGACAATGTACTAGCAGCTTCTTCGCGTCAGTTACAAATGGAAATCTTTCGATATCAATAACATCCGCATCACTAGACCCCCCAACAAATAACGCATCGTAGCCACTGATGATTTCTGTATCAAAATATGGTGTGTCGACCAAATTCATAGCGGCGAGCTGATTGTCTTCGAGCTTCCCGCATCGAACAAACTCCGCCCTCTCCTCTTTAAGAGTAGCTTCGTCGTTCCTTGCTTGGAGCAACAATATTTTGAGTTCGTTACGTTGTTTCAACATAGTCTTTTAATTTCTCAAAGTCGCTCAGCAGTTCATCGTAGCGAGTTCGATTATATACCGCAACCGCGGGGTGGTATAGCGGAAGTATCGTCACCTCCTGATCATTAATAGATGTTGTGAATATATTACCACGAGTTTCGGTAATCGTGCCTATATGATCCTCCAGCCCATATCGCCTCATAACATACTCCATAGAAAACCGACCTAGCGTTGCAATGACATTTGGCTTGATGATATCGATCTGGCGATCAAGAAAGGGAGCGTAAAGCTCGATCTCTTCTGGCCTTGGATCGCGATTCTTTGGGGGGCGATCTTTAACGACATTGGTTATGTAAACTGTCGCGCGATCGAGACCGATGTCAGCGAGCAAACGATCTAGAATTTTCCCAGACGCTCCACAAAAAGGTACGCCAGTTTCTGCCTCCTTCTTCCCTGGGGCCTCGCCAATAAACAATACATCAGCATCAAGATCACCGGCGCCTATAACAGGCAACGAGTTATTTGCCACTCTGTCTTCATATAGTGGAGAGTGAGTCATTTCGACAAGCTCACGGCCAATAATGTCCATCGTATCTTTCATAATAGACATCTTAGCATATCTCTGCTACATTTAGCTCAGAAAGGAGGCAGCCATGCGAACCAGCACTATCCGCTTCATGTCTGACCCGAAGGACGGCAAGCAGCTCGCGTCGCTGGTTGTCTTCGGATTTGGAACGCTCAACTTTGCGTGGGCCGACCATAGGAAACCGCTTCTGAGCCAACTGGGAGGAGGGCTGCGTATCACGGTGACGCACACCGGAGGGTCAACCTTCCGTTGCCTCATCGAGGACGCCGAGTCGGTACTGCACGACACCGTGCTCATGTGCATCTGCGCCCCAGCCTGAAACTACGAGACACCCCGCCATGCAGGGTGTCGTTTTTTTTTATTCTTTGCCGAGCATCTTTACAAATAGAGCACTCGTAGTTTTTCTTGGGAGTGATTTTTTGTCAATTCTCAGCGAAGTCTTTCGAAGAATCTTTCCATCAAGTTCCTTATTTAAGATATTTGCGTTCTGCAATACGTTTGCAAGCTCCATATAGCTCGTTTTATCTACATAGTCATCACGATCACCAAGGTGTTTCTTGAAATACTTAACAAAGAACTTCCTCAATTTATCTCCATCCTTCAAACTTGGCATCTTCTCTGGGGCTATATGATGTGCCCAGATCACCAATCGAGGATTCAATGCTCTGATGTCGCGTCGTACTATCTCCATCGCCTTTGAAGCTTCCTCTGGCTTTGGTGCTGACATGAAAACGATATCTGTTTTGCCGATTTGCTTTAACTGCTTTTTAGTTAGCGCGTGTGCATGATCACCAAAGTGAGTCATTCGAACGCCATCTATTGTATAGCTCCATGCAATATTCAAATCACCATTCCACTCGTAAACAACAGTACCTTGTATATTGATGTCAGGGAAAGGATCAGAGTTTGGCTTTGTAGGTGGCGCAGCTTGCAGCCAGCCGCCAGGAGCATGAGCGTGGTCCGAATCTGGCTCCGACATCAATACAAGATTCGTGCCAAATGGCTTCCCCTTGAATGTCTTAGGAAACTTTGGCCCCAAACACCACTCTGGTGAATCGTTGTATGGATCAACGAGCATCCGATACCCCTTTTCATTCTCAATAAGAAAACATGAGAGTCCCAAGAAGTGTATTTTCATATGTATTTAGTCTATCAATCCCAACCAAGTAAACGTTTAAACCAGCTGCCGCCTTTTTGCTTCTTGCCCTCAGCATCTGTAGTGGGTGGCATATCAATTCCTGAAGAGATCTCGTCCGGACGCTCGTCCACGTCCGAGCTTAAGCTCACCGGCTCATCTTCCTCTACAATCGGCTCACCGTTCTCGTCGTACATGTCAGAGAAATAATAGTCGGTACCTCCCGTATCGCCAGCCTTCTCCGCGATCGCTTTAACGTTCTTCAGGAACCCATCATCGTGTCCTGCCAGGGTTTTTAGTTCTTCGATAATAGTTTCTAAGCGGCCTCTATCTGTACCGAGCATTATATCCACTCGGTCAGCGATAACAACATCATATTGTTCTTGATCAAAATTCCAGCCAAAAGATACATCTACACCATTAATCTCTCCGCCAACAATCAGTGACGTATCATACATCGAGTCCTGTTTCCATCCTACGTTACCCTCTCTACCAGTAATATCCCTTACCGAAGAAACACCTGCCTCAGGTTCTGGTATCTCGCTAAAGGAAAGATAATTATTGTCATCAAGACTCCAGTCTTGCCCGTTAAGTTCCTTGGCCTCACCTTCTGGCTTCGCCTCTACATCGTCACCGGGAAAATTGAATAAGGCTTCAGCGCTCACCAACGCCTCTTCTCTGCTAATCTGCCCATCAACATTTGGAGGCGGTTTAAGGCCCCTATCTTGCGGTGGAATATAAACACCACTTTCACCACTATGTCCCATACACACATTTTCAAGACTTATAACGTTATTATAGCATTGTTCGCTTGATGCAAACAAAAAAACATCGAGCTTCCACTCGATGTTTATATTTGCTATCTTCGTCTCTTGATTGCCACACGATGTCTCGCGAACTCTCGCTCTAGTGCAGCTGCAGCATGCGCATAGGCTTCGTCGTTGACCGACGTTGCTTCTTCCATGATGCGTTTTGCGTCTGCCTGAGCTTCCTTGATCGCTTCAAGATCAAGCTCCTCTGCACGGTCTGCGGTGTCTGCCAGTATCACGACCTCGCCGTTGTTGCGCACTTCAATAAACCCAGTTGAGACTGCAAGGAACTCTTCCTTTCCCTCCACTACGAGCTTAAGCTCGCCTGGTTTCAGTTCGGACACAAGCGGCGCGTGGTTTGGCAAGATTGTAATCTCGCCGGTGGACGTCATCACAGACACCGAATCAACCGTTTGCGAAAGAATCTTTCGCTCCGGAGTGACAATCGAAAATTGGATTGTCGTGGTAGCCATACTATGCTTTTACAGTCTCGTTAGCTGCGGCAATAACGTCGGCAATACTTCCCTTCAAGTAGAATGCGTCCTCGGGAAGATTGTCGTGCTTTCCTTCTAGAATTTCTGAAAATCCAGTGATCGTCTCTTCTAACGTCACGTACTTACCATCTTTTCCTGTAAACTGCTCAGCCACAAAGAATGGCTGACTCAAGAACTTCTGGATTTTTCGTGCGCGCGAAACGGCCAGCTTGTCGTCTTCGGACAGCTCGTCCATTCCAAGAATGGCAATAATGTCCTGCAAGTCTTTGTATCGTTGCAAAACATTCTGCACGCCACGAGCAACGCGGTAATGTTCATCACCAACAATTTGCGGATCCAACACAGTTGACGTTGAGTCCAACGGATCAACGGCCGGGTAAATTCCAAGCTCAGACAATGCTCGAGACAAAACAACAG
>JABMPK010000091.1 GCA_013203725.1 Candidatus Uhrbacteria bacterium
CTGTAGATCTTGCTTGTAAGCTGCGAGAGCAACGTGTTCAAGAAAACCGATCCGGCCGATACTCCCACCTGTAATAATGCTCCTTCGTTTCCGAATAAAGAATCTTGCAAAGCCTGCGACTCGTTATACTGAGCCTTGTTTAGTTTTGCTTTAAACTGATCCTCCAAAACAGTCGATGGAGTTTTAACGTTGCCTGAGATTGCATCAGTAACGTCTCCGAAACGCTTATTGTTAAGCATCTCCTCCGTCTTCAACGTCTTCTCGCCCGTAGCTTTGTTGATAGCCGTCTGAAGTCCGATAATATTGGCCGAAAGGTCAGATCCACCTGATGCAAATTGTGTTGAGAAGTCTTTAAATATTTTGTCCGGGTTTAAATTGTCTGCCGAGGAAGCAATGAATCCCTCCCAGTTAGATGTAATACTCCTAAATTCACATTTTGGCTCTGGTCTTGATCCTGACTGACCCGCTATTCCTAACTGCAGATTTAAACGCTTTGTAGGATCGGTCGGTGCACATATGTCAAAATTAATACCTATATCACCCAAAGTTCCAGAAAGTTGGCCAATTGATTCCCCAAGAATATCCTCAAATAGATCCTGACCATATTCCTCTGCTGAACGATACTCATACCCAGGAGTCTGTCCTTTTCCGCCAGATGCAATCGCTATCGCGGCATCGTATGCGAGTCTGTTCGCTACAAATGATATCAAGTTCAACAAGACTTGAATGATAACAACTGACAGCGGCTTGTTTATCGCCTCCTCAACATCATCTTGAACCAAACCCCTGATCAACTGAGCGTCAGCAACCGGAAATCCCTGAGCGCTAGCAGGCAACGCGAAAACCAACGATGACAGCATCAATACTCCTGCCATGTATGTCAGCACTGCCTTCTTAAAGATGTTTTTCACGTTTCCCATGTTACTGTGTCAATATTTCATCAAGCGCTCCACTCTCATCCAACTGTACCAACGCATCGTTGAATAACTCTCGCAACTCCTCGTCTGTCAGCGCGTCTATGGTCGCTTGATCCACTCCCTGTGCTAATAGCGCCGCCCGAATATCTTCTGATGTTAGAGCAGTCAGCAACGCCTCGATGTCTGTTGCATTCTCGATATCGACATTCAACCCCACATCCTCAAACGGCAACGGGTCACGCAAATCCGAGGCGACCAGCGGATTGTTCACCCCACCCTCCGAGCTGGCTATTCCCCGCCCACAATCCTGACCAACAGGACAGTTTGGGTCGTCTCCGCTTTTGATCTCCCGACCATCGTCCATACCGTCGGAGTCGGAGTCTGCAAGATACGGGCTGGTTCTGTACACGTTAAGTTCGTCGTAGTCGTTGATACCGTCGCCGTCCGTGTCTTTTGACTTCTGTTGTTTTACTTCCTCCGAAGCTCGTTCATCATAAGAGAGATATGCCTCCCCGTCGTAATCAATCACAAAAGGTGCTTTAACCTCTTGGTACATGAAGGTAACTGAGAGCACTAAACCAAGTATTCCGGTGACTCCAAAAATACCAAAAGCGACCTTCTGCTCCAATGAGAAAGTCGACCATCCTTTACTTGGTGTTTTATGCTTTGGTTCAGGCATAATTTGCTTCCTGTATTATACCAAAAAAACATAACAAAAATCGTTATGTTTTCATCAGGTTATGCACAGGTAGGGGTATTGAAATCCAATTCGCAAGGTCCAAGTACAAATGGCCAATGAAATCCAAATGACCAAATCAAGTATGCGCATAGCCCCCTTGTTCATTGGTCATTCATTGGGCATTGGAAATTTGTAATTTGTCCTTCTCACTCAACCTCTGCAGTTTTGATGCGTCAAATTGTACAAAGCAATCCAGTCTCCAATCGACAGTTCCTCCGGCCTAGCTGTCTCTGGATAGCCTAGCTTTTTGAGATGAGTCTCTAGCTGGGTAACGCCAACATCTGGCAAAGCACCTAGAGTTGTCTTCATTTGCTTGCGTTTTTGCAAAAAAGCAACCTTTGCGAATCGGATAATCTTTTCCTTATCCTTCACGCCGCGTGCATGATTGTCTTCCGCAGAGTACAAATCCAACCGAATAACCGCTGACTCTACCTTGGGCGGCGGCGAGAATGCATCACGCGGAACATGCGCCACCAAGGACACAGATGCCGCAAGCTGAACAATCACTCCCAACAAACTCATATCCCCTGCTGGCGCGAGCAACCGGTCGGCAACCTCACGTTGGATCATGATTATTGCGCGCTCGGGTCTGTGACCAAGCCCCAAGCTCCATTGCAAGATCTTAGACGTAATGTTGTACGGAACGTTTCCTATCAATACATAAGGTTCGTCATCAAACATGCGCTTAACATCCTCGTCACGCAGCGACAAAACGTCCTGCTCCAGCAATTGCAATCTGTCCGACGTCACGTTGTTTCGAGTTGCCACTATTGCGTCCCTATCAATATCCACCGAGATGACCTTCTTAGCCTTCAACACAAGCTCACGCGTCAAAACGCCCTCCCCCGGTCCAATCTCCAATACATTGTCACCTTTTTTGATTTGAGCAGCTTCAATGATCGCGCCCACCACGCTTTGGTCACGCAGAAAATGTTGTCCGTAGAATTTTTTCTGGTGCATATAAAGTATTTTCAATAGACAATTTGGCAATTTTCAAGTGATTTGCCAATTGATTTATTGATCCAATTTTAATTCACTTGAAAATTGCCAAGTTGGATTTTGAAAATGAGCTTCGACTACAACTTGAACGATCCCTGACGATGCACTACCACCTCTCCGTCAACGATCTCTATGATCATTGAGGGTGGTGTTGGCTCAAGCTCGCCACCGTCCAGATACAGGTCTGGCTCCATTCCGGCTTTCTTAAACTGAGCCACCGCGTCCTCTACACGGTACGCAGAGGGCTCGTCGTGAATATTCGCAGACGTTGCAACGATAGGAAAATCAACCTCGGCCATGATCTTACTCACGACCTCGTCACTCGAAACACGCATGCCCACCGTTCCATTCTGGGCGAGCTCGGACGATAACTTCTTTTTGCCTTCGGGCACTACTACCGTCAACGGTCCCGGCCAATGACGCTTCACAAGATCGCGCGCCATATCGGAAAAACTTCCATATTCCTCTGCCACCTCAAGATCTTTCACGATCAAACGAATAAGCATGTCCCCCGGTCGTTGTTTAATCTCTTTAATACGCTTAACCGCCTCCGAGTTCCTGGCATCGCATCCAATTCCGTAACATGTCTCTGTAGGAAAAACAATTACGCCACCGTTCTTTAATACTTCAACAGCGTCCTTATAATTACTAGTCGTTCTTGCATTCATTTTCATGACCCGCGCACCAGTTAACAGTTTTATCTATTCCTTCACGAACACTCGTCTTAGCTTCCCAGCCCATCACTTCTTTAGCGAGCGACGGGTCTAGCCGACTTTGGAACAACTCACCTTCTTTGGAGTCCTCAAAAATCGGATCGATATCCGCTTTCAACGATTCGTGAATCATCTTGTGCACCTCCTTAACAGACGTCTCTGTGTTTGTAGCCAAGTTCATCTCGCCACACCACGCCACTTTCATAGCGCGCACAAGTCCGTCTACAACATCTTCGACATACAAGAAGTCCCTTGTCTGTTCACCCGTTCCCCACACCGTACATGCGTTGCCCACTGAAGCTTGCTTTATGAACCGCGTTATTACACTGCCACTGCCAAATGTTTCTCTTGGCCCATAAACATTGGAGAATCGGAGCGACACTGCCGCGATTGGGTACAAGCTCGAGAAATGCCACATGTACATCTCTGCAGCGCGCTTTGAAACTCCGTATGGTGAGGCCGGTCTAATTGTTGATTTCTCAGATACTGGAAGCTTGGCCGAACTACTGTAAACAGCAGCGGTCGATGAGAACACTACACGCACGCCCAACTTCATGTCTCGCAACGGCTGTAAAATATTCAGTGTTCCGAAGATATTTTCCTCAGCATCAGGCGTTGGATTCGCGACAGATTCGCGAGGGTCCTTGTGCGCGGCAAGATGGAACACAACTGTAGGCTTGAACTTCTCAATCACCTTGTATACTTTCTTTCCGTCTTTTACTACATCAATTTTATTGAATTCTGCCTTTGGATTTATGTATTCCTTTTTACCC
>JABMPK010000092.1 GCA_013203725.1 Candidatus Uhrbacteria bacterium
GTTTTATCTGTGCAAACTACTGATACAGACCCTAAAGTCTCCGCAGCTACGAGTCGTCTTGTTAACGCTCGTTGCTTCAGCATTCTTTGCATCCCAATAGCCAGCACGACCGTCAGTGCGACCAGTAATCCTTCAGGAATAGAAGCTACAGCCAACGCAACCGCAATACCAATCATCTCGTTCACAGGAATACCACGCAGCACTCCAACTGCAAACATTGCAGCTACAACAACCGTGAACAGCAATCCGAGCTGCCAACTGAATCGCTTTATTTGACGTTGCAGAGGTGTTACTTCGTCCGGTATCTCTGTAACAAGCTTCACAATGTCGCCCAGTTCGGTCCCCTCTCCGGTAGCCACCACAACTCCCTGTCCCTTCCCGCCAACAACGAGCGTTCCCAAAAATGCCATGTTGACTCTGTCTCCTAAGCTTGCAGAGCCTTCTAAGGGCTCCACTATCTTGCTCACAGGAAAAGCTTCGCCAGTCAACAATGCCTCATCTACAGACAATCCAACCGATTGGATAATACGCATATCAGCTGGTACACGCGAACCCGCAGACAGAACCACAATATCTCCCGGCACAATGTTGCGCGCGTCTATCTCCTCCACTGCGCCACCACGAATTACTTGAGCCACCGGAATCTCGTAGGACTTCAAAGCTTCGGATGCCCTTTCAGCTTTCCATTCCTGAATAAATCCAACGATCCCGTTAATAAGGATAGCCAATCCAATAACAATCGCGTCTCCACTTTCGCCAACAACAATACTGCCACCCGCTGCCAGGATAAGGATTATCATCAACGGGCTTCTAAACTGCCTCAAAATCACCACAAAAGGTGATGTTGATTTTTTTGTCGGCAATTCGTTTGCCCCGTACTGCTTCAGCCGTGCCCGAACCTCGTCGGCGCCAAGTCCTTCCAGACCAACTCCGAGCTTCTTTAGAACAGCTGCCGCTTTTTCATGATGCCAAACAGTTGCCATACTAGTGCCTTACGGATCGATAAACATCCAAAGTCTGGTCCGCTATAGTGTCCCAGTTGAAATGCTTGTTAATAATCTTCTTCACGTCGTGTCGCGCATGATCCACAAGTTCCGGATGCTTTAAGAGATTATTTAACTGATCGGTGAGGTCGTCCACATTCATGTTTTCAAAAGTGAAACCTGCACGATGGATAGCTTCCAAGTTGCCAGGAATGTCTGAAACAAGAACAGCGGTACCGTTGCTCATAGCCTCCAGCACAACAAGCGGTAACCCTTCGCTCTCTGACGGTTGTACAAACAAGTACGCGTGTGTGAACAGCTGATTCAAAGGCTCGCCGTGCATTCGTCCGAGGAACAGTATGCGGGGGTCACCTTTTGCAAGGCTCTTAAGCTCGTCCAGATATCCAGGATCATCTGGCGCGTCTCCAACTAGCGCCAACTTCTTGTCGGTCTTAGTTCTTCGGAATGCCTTGATCAAGTGATGAAGGCCTTTGACCGGCAAGATACGTCCAACGTTTAGGATGTACTCGTTTTTGCTCAGGCCGAAGTCTCGCAACGCAGTCTGCTTTCTATGAGTCACAATCTCGGCACCGTTAGGAATCAAAATCGCTTCCGACTTATATTGATCGCGCGCGACGATCTGCAACGTGTGACTTACAACAATAGTTGCGTCTGGTACATGGCAGGTCATCCACTCGCCAACTCGCAAAGCAAGACGACCGAAGAAGTTCCATTTTTGATGGAACTGGTCGCGTGCATGGAAGGTGCTCACGATAGTTACATGTGGTCGTAACAACTTTGGAATCCACGACAATAACGATGGTCCAACTCCGTGATAGTGGATCACATCGACCTTACGAAACAACACATCAAAAGTAGCGGTAGCAGTGTGCACGATCGCCTCAAAGTTCATCCTATAAACCGTGGGCGTGTATCGCAAAACAACCCCATCCAACACTCCCGGGCATGGGTCACAATATTTTTTTCTCGCGTACACCGTCACATTGTGACCTCGCTCAACCAACCGAGGTGCGAGCTCGGCCACATGCTTTTCTATGCCTCCCCCACCACGAGTCAAAAACATTCCCTTTTGTCCAATAAACGCAATACGCATGTCTGGATTATATCACGTTCACGGGCTGTGCTGTGTGGGGTCAAGTCCTTACTTATAATATAGCGCCTGGAACACGGGAGTAAGTGGGGTCAAGTACAGTTTTTTGACTTCATTGCTAAATATGTTTACTATAAGATTATCTTAAAGTAAACAACATATGAATAACTTGGTGAACCTAAAAGAGCTCAGAGAAAACATGGCGAAGTATGCAAAGCGCGTTGAAAAAGGTGACTCGTTTATAATCATGAAGCGTTCAAAGCCACTTTTCCGTATCTCCCCTGTTGATGAGGGTGACTGGGAGACTGTTGTTGATTTTACCAAATACAAAAAAGGCGGTATGCCGGCAAAAGATGTCATGAAAGCACTCGAGGAATTAGGTTAGTATGGTTGATCGCATGAAGAAAAACCTGGCAACGTTTTCGAAAAGAGATCGCAAACGCCTTCTGGAAATAATGAAGAGAATTATAGACGGTGACATGCACGGCTTGGATATTAAAAAACTAAAAGGAAGAAACCTTGCTTTTAGAGTCAGGAAAGCTAACTTTAGAATCATTTTCGCAAAACAACAAAACGGCGACATCCGGATTATTGCCATTGAGCGTAGGTCTGAATCTACTTACAAATGATATTTACAAACTGAGATCAAAAGTAATGACTGGACCCCATCTGTCAAAGTACTAAAAACCGCCGAGATTTATCGGTGGTTTTTGTTTGGCAGAATTATGTTAGAAGTAAGAACTTGACCCCAGCAATGTCCTACGTCCTGTTTGGAGTTAAACAAAGTACAAATTTTTGATAAGCTGTCTATATGAAAAAGGACAATAAGAATGCGATTTCGCTAATCTTTCATGGAGAAGAAGGAAAAGTGCTGATAGTAAAAAGGTCGGATGCTAAGGAAAGTTTTCCTGGGTTCTGGTCGCTCCCATCCACATACATCCATGACGACGAGTCTCCACTTGAAGCGGCAAACAGGCTCGCGCAAAGGAAGCTTGGTATTGACTCTGTGTCACTCGGGAGATCTATAGGCTCAAACAAAAGAGACAAAGGCGACTTAGTGCTAACTATGGAGGATTTTGAAGTAGCGAGCTTCACCGGCGAACTAAAGCTTGATCCAGATGAATACACCGATCTAAAATGGCTCACGAAAGACGGACTAAGAAAGCTACTCGAAGTCGAGCACGATGGTAAAATGGGCCAATGTTGTGAAGTGTTTCTTGCATCACCATAACCCAAACCTCTCTGCGGTCCCTTTTCACGTTGCTCGCAAACGATATGACCGCCATTCTCGCAATGGGTTTACATACAAACAAAAAACCGCCCTAACAAGTGTCGCTCAGCCAGTAGCCGAGGATTTGCTCGTTGGGCGGTGGAGTGAACCTCTAGCTCGTTTTTACCGGTCGGACAAGTGCCTCTACGATCTCTACCCTGATGCCATAGCTGCTACCTGGGAACAGCTCGTAGTCCACGGTGAAGAATACTGCCTGACCAGAATTTGGTGGCTCGATCGAAAGCGCCCAACCAAATCTCGTCTCTGCCATCATCGCCCATTCTGACATGTCAGGCGACAAGGCTTCTCGCAACTCTTCGAAGTACGGACGCAGCTCGTCTTCCGTGTCACGTCGCTCACGAAGCACGTCGATTACGAGCCGAGGACGTCCTGCAGTGGGCCGGTCACTCGCTTCCTCTGTAGTACGATCCTTCTTTTCCGGCGGTGTCAGGAACTGAACCCGGCCCGCCTGCGTGGAAGTATTCCATTCGACCATTACGCGACCCTGCTCCGTCTTTCCGATGATCCTGTTACGCGCTCCAGTTGAATCGCGTCCCATTTCCACGATCTCCACAATCACAACAAAATAGGAAACCACACGATCATTACTTGGGCGAAGGAACCTCTCGAGCACGAATCGCAGAGGATGTTGAACATCGCCACGTCCGTGAAACGCATAGGACATCAATAGACCATCGATCGACGGCCCACGATGACGCATGACCGGATACCACTCACCATGACGAAACAGTCCGTCTCTTGTTGTCGACGACATTGCCGACTCCTTTCTGAAGGGGCTCGTATTTGAAGCGCGAACCCTACACTCCGACGCGAATCAACGCGCGACCTGAGGCATACGACCCAGGAATTACTGTGTGTTTATAACAAAACATGCGTTTTGTCAATATTGTGGGGTCAAGGCCGAATTCCAGACATACCGCCCCACCCCGTAAATGAGCTAACTTTAGTAAAGTA
>JABMPK010000093.1 GCA_013203725.1 Candidatus Uhrbacteria bacterium
ATTGAATATTTGAAGCATTTGGGCGTTTCGACATCAGAGGAGCTGCCGGATTATCCAGAACTTCACGCGCATCAAATGCTTGATGCATTACAGAAACAAGCAAACTAATGACTCTACGATCCGTCATAAATGTTTTACTAATTTTGACCCTGGCACAGATTTTGCCGGGATTTTCGGATTCCGGACGTACGACTCAGGACATAATCGAGCACTCGGTAGCACGGATAGAACTGCCCGCATCTGGTCCTCGTGGTCCTCAAAAAACTAACAAGGACAGTTTGGGTATTGTGACCGATGCACCCAGCGTTATCATACGCGACGTTAATAGTGGGGTAGTCTTGATGTCTCGAGGTGCGGATATCAAGCGTCCAATTGCAAGTATCACTAAGCTGATGACCGCGCTCGTGTTGCTGGATGATTATGAGTGGGAATGGAATGACGATGCAGTTGTAATTGCTGACGATGTTCGAGAAGGCGGAAAGTGGTATTACAGATTCAACGACAATATGACCATGGATGATTTGTTCACGGCGATGATTGTTGCGTCCGGAAACAATGAAACCCTAGCTTTGGTAAGAGAAGTCGGGGAAGGTGAGACAGCATTTGTTAGCAAGATGAACGACAAGGCTCGTGCGTTTGGAATGCATGACACGACATTCGCAGATCCAATCGGGCTCGATCCTACGATGATGTCGACAGCGAAAGATGTAATGATACTTTTAAATGAAGCATTGAATAGAGAGGAGATCAATTCAAGGATGCACCAGACTCATGTCATGGCTACATCACAAAGCGGAAATCAGTACAAGATTGCATCAACAAACCATCTGTTCACTTCGTTTCTAAATGAAGATCCGTATACGATAGTCGGAGGAAAAACGGGGTCGTTGATAGAGGCTGGTTATTGTTTGACGACGCGTATAGAGCGAGATGGGCATATTCTGGATGTAACAGTTCTTGGTGCGAGTGAGCCAGATGCACGTTTTTCAGATGTGGAGGCCCTTGTAAGTTGGGCATTTGATGTTTATTCGTGGGATGATGAGAGCGATCTCGCAACACTATGATTCAGGTAATATTGGAATTCTTGCACGGACTGCCACATGAGCTTACGACCGTAATCATCGCCGCGATGCCAGTTGTAGAGGTCCGTCTTTCGATTCCGGTTGCTATCGAGTTTTTTAACATGCCCGTATGGAAGGCAACGGTACTGTCGTTCATCGGCGCATCGATCCCTGCTATCGTATTGCCGCTAGCATTGGCGCCATTGGAAAAGCCATGTCGCAAAGCATTCCCATGGTGTGATCGTATGTTTGATGTAGTGATCAATCATGTTCAAAAGCGCTTCACGGAGCGTTACCAAACGCTCGGTATAATCGGCTTGATACTTTTCGTTGCTATTCCGTTACCAGGAACGGGCGTATGGACTGGGTCTCTTGCTTCCTGGGTTTTTAGAATCAAGAAGAAAGTTGCTATCCCCGCGATCTTGACCGGGCTTGCACTGTCAAGTTTGATAGTGGCCGCTGCAACTATGGGAGTGTTTGGAGCAATCAATTTAGTAGTATGAGGATAGGGATCGATACAACATGTATGGGACAAGATCCTGCGGGCGTTGGAACGTTTGCGGGTGAAGTTATCAAGGAGCTGGAGGGCCGCAAGGATCTTGAGCTCGTTTTATTTAAGGCTAAGGATGATTCGTGGAGGAGGCATTTGGATCTCTATGTCGAAATCAGAGATGCAAAGATCGATGTTCTTTGGCAGTTGGGAGGTTGGTTACCGCTCTTTATACCGAGAAGAATCAAGACGATTCAGACTGTTCATGATCTTATTAGTTACGATCATCCCGAGTGGTTTCCACAAAGCGGTATATCGCGATTCTGGTCGCAGCACATTCGAGTGCCTCGCGCGATCTTGAGCGCCAATGTGGTGCACGCAATTTCAAAGTTCACCGCAAGTCAGCTTGAGCGGTTTTCATTGGTTGGCGACAAGATCGTCACTGCGTATCAAGGCGCTGATGTGCCAGAGGACATAGCTCAGGATCGGTTACCAGACGAACTTGCGGCGCAGAACTATCTCGTGATGGTCGGCACAATCGAACCCAGAAAGAATATCGAGGCAGCCATTGAAGCATTTAAGCTGGTCACAGATAAGCACGAACACGACAAATTTGTGATCATAGGAAAGAAAGGGTGGGGAACAGATAAGGTTATGAAGGTGATAGAGAACGCCGGAGAAAGTGTTCGGTATCTTGGGTATGTGGATGATGCGACAAAGTTTGCGATCATTAAAAACGCGCGAGGGCTTGTTATGACATCGTGCGAGGAGGGCTTTGGTCGCCCGCTGGTTGAGGCTATGCGTTTAGGTGTTCCAGTAATGGCATCAGCAACGTCTGGTATGAAGGAAGTGGCTGAGGATGCGGGGATTATGGTTTTCGTTGATAACAAACAAAAAATCGCCCACGGAATGGAGCGACTTTTATATCATGATGAGCTACGAGGCAAGCTCATAAACCTTGGTCATGAACGCGTTAAACGTTTTGACACCAAACGAATGGTGGACGATATCTTAGAAAAACTTTTGGAGTGCGATGATAAAGACGGCTTGTCCGACTAGAGCGTCACGAAGGCGAACGTCACCAAAGCGGTCAGATATCATGTTGTGGAAAAAGAAGTGCATTTTTGAAAACCAGTCGAGCTTCTTTGGGTTCCATGCCTCGTGAATTCCCACGATAAGGTCTGGCAAAACAGAGCCGATCACTCCAGCGGCTATCACGGCATTCATCCCTTGATGAGGTGATAGGCCAAACATTAGCGCGAGAACGATAATGGCCACAAGAGCATCGATTGTAACAAATCGGTATGCGCGCTTAACGGCTGTTTTTGTTTTATGCCCTTCGTAAAGTTCACGATCACCGTGTGGAATGATATCGATCAGAAAATGAGAAATGAATCCAACCAAGAAAGCAATCCAAATATTTCCAGTTGCGACGCCGATTACGGCGCCAAGTGTAGCGTGTGTTGTAATTGTCATAAGTGAGAGGATTATACCAAAGAATGACTATCGCCCCAAAAGAATAATCCACAAACAGTTAGTGGAAACGTTCGACGTTTCGGTCTAGTCGCATCGTGTTACCCTTTGGACCCGTAGAACGGGCCTCAGACCTCATAATCAAAAATTCACCAACGTTATGTTGGTGAATCTCTGTGGTTACCTGGACGGCTTGAGGCCGTCCGACGGTCTGGTTGCGGGGGTCGGATTTGAACCGACGACCTCCAGGTTATGGGCCTGGCGAGCTGCC
>JABMPK010000094.1 GCA_013203725.1 Candidatus Uhrbacteria bacterium
AAGTACGACGCCGTTGGTGCAAAGATTCCAAAGGGAGTTCTCCTTATGGGAAAGCCTGGGACTGGAAAGACTTTGCTCGCGCGCGCAGTTGCCGGTGAGGCAAAGGTTCCCTTCTTCCACATCAGTGGATCGGAATTCGTTGAGATGTTTGTAGGTGTTGGAGCTTCACGCGTTCGCGACTTGTTTGCGCGTGCTAAGAAGGCAGCGCCTTGCATTATCTTCATCGACGAGATTGATGCCGTTGGACGACAGCGAGGAGCTGGAGTTGGCGGAGGTCATGACGAACGTGAGCAAACCCTAAACCAGATTCTAGTTGAGATGGACGGGTTCGAGGCAAACAGCGGAGTCATTGTGATGGCCGCTACCAACCGCCCAGATGTTCTGGACCCTGCCCTTTTGCGACCAGGACGATTTGACCGTCGAGTGACGATTGATATGCCGGACAAAAAGGAGCGCGATGAAATTTTGGCAATACACGCAAAGGGAAAGCCTTTTGCAGAAGATGTAGACATGAAGGTTATCGCTCAACGAACCTCAGGGTTCTCTGGAGCCGACCTTTCAAACGTACTAAACGAAGCGGCGATTCTTACAGTGCGTGAAGACAAGAAAATAATTTCAAACGACATAATCCGTGAGGCAATTGAGAAGGTAATGATCGGACCCGCACGACGCAACCGCGTTATCTCTGAGAGTGAGAAAAGGGTTACGGCTTACCACGAAGCTGGTCACGCGATTGTTGGGCACTACCTAGGGTCGCAAGACGAGGTGCACAAGATATCTATCATCTCCCGAGGACGAGCTGCTGGATACACATGGAAGCTTCCACACGACGACAACCGCATGGAAAGCAAGAAAGACTTTATTGCCGATCTTGCTATGATGTTGGGAGGGCGCGTTGCGGAAGAACTCGTTATTGGAGACGTGACAACTGGTGCAAGCGACGACCTAAAGAAGGCGACGCAATTGGCATCAGCGATGGTAAAACGTTTTGGAATGGACGACGACCTTGGACCGCGCACATATGGCAAGGCTCATGAAGAAGTCTTCCTGGGACGTAACATGCAAGAGGAGCGAGATTACTCCGATGTTACGGCTTCCAAGATCGACGAAGCAGTTGCAAAGCTTGTATCAGACGGACAAGTAACAGCACGACGAGTATTTAATGAACATCGTGAAGAAGTAGAGAAGATTGTAAAAAAGCTTCTTGAAGACGAGTCTATTGAAAAAGAAGAATTCGCAGCTATTGTTGGAAAAGGGGCAGAACCACACAAAGCATAAAGCGAAAAAAAAACGGACACAATCGTGTCCGTTTTTTTTTATTTCTGGGCGTGTGCAAGCTAGCATTAGCTAGCGCGGACGCACAGAAGGGCGTCCCTACGAGCCTGTATTCACCGAATTTTGCCTTGAATTCTTATAAATTGAATCTTGATTTACAATTTATAATTTACAATTGCCCGCACACCTTCTACCTTCCCACAGTTGACAAAACACCTCTCTTGATGTAGTTTAAATTGTCCATAAAGGACGGCGAAGTCAACAAGACCAGAAAGGAGGGCGTTGTGCATGTACTACCGCGCGATACCTCACGACCTAGCTCGGACAGTCCGGCGCTAGAGGACAGAACTCCGGTAGTCACCGGAAATGGAACAGTCGATTCGTACGTTGTCTACATCCTCTCAACGGCGTTCAAGGGCGCCATCAAGATCGGAAAGGCAGCAATGGAAGTCGGGCTCTCCGCCTCCATGATGGCCGTGAATGCTCTTGAGCATGGACTCGGAGACAAGTACGACCAGAGCATCGTGGACCCGCTCTACAAGGCGACCGTCGCGCTCGGGTTCGGGTTCGGACTCAAGTGCAGCGACACTTCGTCCGATGGTTCTAGGGTCATGTACAAGCACATGACCTTGTCCTCAATCCTGCTCGTGCAGGCAATGGCACAGCTTGACGCGGCTTCCAGAACACTCGTTCACAACCTGCATGTTGATGACGGCGCTTCGGGGGGACTCTCCCCTGGTGAACGTAGCGAATGGCAAAGCTCGTGCGTTGGCGCCATGGCGGTCGTGCACACGGTCCGCGCTCTAGAGATGAGCGGAGCGTTCCAAGTCTTCCTGCCCTCGGTCAACGAGGACATGCAATGGAAGATCGACCTGATCGCGCAAGCGACAGACAGCGACTTTGGGATCCTATTCCAAGTCAAGAGCCGCTACGACGGCACAACCATGTGCAACATCGTGAGGAGCGATACCGCACAAAACGGCGATACGCATTTCTTGAAGGGCGCACGGCGCTTCATGAACGACACCACTGGGTTCTGGGTCCCTGTAAACGTGGAGGTTCGCAGCAACGACACCTACACTCACCCACTCGATGAAGACGTGCTTCGCGCGCTCAAGGAGATGGCGCGATCCTGACCAACCGGCGGTTCCACCCTGTGGGCCGCTTTTTTTGTTATAATGATTTTAATATGAATCACAATTGGCATACAAAACATTTTAAAGGCGCGTTCAAGACTTTTCGGCGAGCAGGCACACTATTCGCGATAGCTCCCCTTGGCATCGTAGTTGGCATGGGGGCGCTTATCGACGCAACAATAGTAATGTTGCAGATAGTTTTCGTAGCACCACCACTTCCGTCCATATCCGGGAATATCAACTTGATCGCTGTCCTGATAGTGATCGCGATCATATCGATGATCGCTCAAAACACGGTCATAATCAATGTATACAAAAGTGCGTCAATGAAAAGAATGCCTGGATTCAAAGCAATCTCTAGCTCAGCAAAACTCATCGCGCCGACTATCGCTATTCACCTGACGACATTCGTTATCGCCATCGGGATCGTGGCCAGTCTATCAGCATTATATGCCGCATCCTCGAATAGCTTTCCAATACTTTCTCAGATTATCATCTCGATAGTTGGCGGGCTGTTGCTAGTCGCACTATTCACTATCAAAACGTTGACACTCCACAATGTTGTAGGAGCAGGAACGTCACTCGCGGAAGCAGTGAAAGCATCGTTCACAATGATTCGCGATTCTCACGGTTTGATTGTTGAACACAATATTGTTCTGTTCATTATCAACATTTTCGCGTTGATTATAATCTTCACGATCACATCGATAAGCCTCTTCGTATTCTCTGGTATCGGCCTCGCACTCTCGCAATTCTTCGGAGGAACATCAAGCCTTTTCCTCACTACTGCGATCGTTACACTTATCAACCTATTAATGATCGGCTCACTCATGCTATTCAACATGGCAGCATGGTCGGAGCTGACTCGAAACCTTCGACGACGTACACTTCCGTCAACAATCAGGCATTTAGCAAAATCATACCTTCCTTTCTAATATGGCAGACAACAAAATGGGTTCAATAGAAGATTTAATGGGAGGAGGAAACAAACCAACGGAAACGGATAAAGCAAAAATGAGTACCGGGCAGCAACTCCAAAGCAAGATGGGGTCTATTCGACTAGACCAACTCGAACGAGCAACTGAGCAAGAGGCTGCGAACAAGGGAGTGCAGTACATCAACTTGAAAGGTTTTCCAGTAAACCCAGAGGCGCTCAGACTTCTTCCAGAGGAGAAGGCTCGCGAGCTCAAGATGATTCCGTTCTTGATGCATGGCGACGAGTTGCGAATTGGGTCAACGGCTCCTAATGACGATATCGTAAAAGATGCTGCCTACCAAATGGGTGAGCGTAACAAACTTCATGAAAAGCTTTACTTGATTTCCGAACAAAGCCTTGAGCAGGGATTGCGCCTGTACTCTACTCTGCCAAAGATCAAGGCTATATCTAAGGGCGTGCAAATTCCCGAGGAGCAGCTTAAAGAATTTCGCTCCAAAGTTAAAAAGCTATCAGATGTTGAGCCACTTCTTAAAGATGTAAACGTTACCGACCTTATCGCTGCTGTGCTTGCGGCCGCTATCGAGATCGGTTCGTCAGATATTCACATTGAAGCTGAGGAGAAAGACGTAGCGATTCGGTATAGAATCGACGGTGTGCTGCAGGACGTTGCCAAAATTCCAAAAGAATTATGGGGCAAACTTATTAGCAGAATAAAACTTGTGGCCGGGCTGAAGCTCAATGTGGTCTCTAACCCACAGGATGGTAGATACACAATCGCAATTGACGGTCAGAACGTGGATGTTCGTACTTCTACACTGCCAACAAACTGGGGAGAGTCAGTTGTTATGCGTTTATTGAAGCCGAGCGCCATTGGACTCAAGTTCGACGATCTTGGTTTCCGCCCGCCTGCCTTCAAGAAACTGCAGGCCGAGATTGTTAAACCAAATGCAATGATTATAACAACCGGTCCTACAGGATCTGGAAAAACAACTACGCTGTATTCTATCTTGAGCTATTTGAACAAGTCAGACGTAAAAATCATTACACTGGAGGACCCAATCGAATACAAGTTAGCAGGTATTAACCAGTCACAGATCGACCACGCAAAAGAATACACGTTCAACAAAGGGTTGCGATCGTTTTTGCGACAAGACCCGGACATTGTGATGGTCGGAGAAATCCGCGACAAGGAAACGGCAGACACGGCGGTGCAAGCGTCGCTTACTGGTCACTTACTTCTATCAACAATTCATACAAACGATGCAGCCGGCGCGATACCTAGATTCCTTTCCATGGGTGTGGAGGCTTCCTTGCTTGCGCCTGCATTGAGAATCATCATGGGTCAGCGTTTGTTACGACGACTTTGCAAAACATGCGCGGTACCACATGAGCTCAGCGCAGAGG
>JABMPK010000095.1 GCA_013203725.1 Candidatus Uhrbacteria bacterium
CCCAATTCGTTGTAGCTGCTGACCACCAGATCCGGGTTGTAGTGCCCGACCTTGAGAGAGGTCCTGACACTGCAACCAAACAATGAACAGCGAAGCCAGAAACATGTACCAATGGGCATCCACTGCATACAGGAGAACGCAGCAGCCGTAGTCTTGGCCACGATCTCCGGTGTGGTAATAGCACCGGTATACCCAGTGGCCGGTAACACGAGCACGGCGGCAAAGAAGAAAGACACGCGGCGCGACGCATTCATGGCTGATTCCCCGTCCGCCATGCTCGGTAGTGTTGGAGTGCCACCTCCAGATCAGTGAGACCGTAAACCACCACCTGACCGTCAAACACAATGGCCGGATAGCGGTCGACGCCGTACTGCACCGCCCTCGCCAATCCCATCGCGGCATGTTGCATCTGTGCGCGATCATCATCGTGCAGTTGCTGGAAGCGTTGTAGTACGACTCGCTTGGATTGCTCTGGATCGGCCGAAAGGTCTTTGGACAGCTTTGCCTCGATGCGCTGGATACCATCCAGATTGTAGATTTGCAGATCGGGTGTCGGGCGACCTGGAGCCGAGTTTGTAACAGCCCCGCCAGTGATGGACAGATCGGACGAGGTAAACACTTCAATGACTCGGGGAGTCGCCGCTGTAAGCTCAGCCGCTTGTACTACGTTTCCAGCGAGGAGCACGATAACAAGTGATCCCCAAGAGACAAAGCGGTTCGAATGTTTGTACCCTGTCATTTTCACGAATAGCCCACTGACAATACGATGGGCTATCGTGACGCGCCAGACATTCCTATGTAACCGAAAACCAATTCAAGGCGCTGCGTGGTTCTTTGCTTTAGTTAGTTCTGTATGGGAAGTGAATTATTGAGAACGGCAGCAGGAGTCAGTCACTAAACGTCGGATAACGACTGTTATTTTATTTCAACACGAATTCCTCGAGTACCATCTACATTGCACTTATAAAACACAGGGCTACTGTTAGTTTCCTCAAGTATGTTTCGCACTCGATACTGAGTTTTTTCTAAAGCCTTTGCTCCGAAATATATCCCAGTTAGTGCGCTATCATTAAACTTCAATATTCGATCTTCTGGCATCGTTTCTTTGAAACTTACATGCACAAGACGCCATTCTTCCTCTTCATGCCATGGCGCCAACTTTTCTAGAAAAACACTTTCTATTCCATGCGCATATTGGTGCCAATATGACTTTGACAGGTTCATCAAATCTACATCACCTTCATTGTCAAAAATAGGCAGGTAATTGTAGAAATTTAGATTCGATAATGAAGTTGGGTATTTCACAGCTTTCACATCTTCCTTCCACTCAATGCATTTTCCTTCAAATAGAGCATTGCTTATAACTGGAAAATTACATATATCGTTGTTTTGCGGATCGATATCCACTTCAAATTCTAGACATATGCCAGTATGACTGCTCGCATAATGTGACCACATTAGGAAGTTGGTGTAACTTCTAGAAAAACAGGCAACAGAGCTATTATTGAGGAATTGTGTAAACAGATTGTTTAAGGTAGTAAATAGATCTTCTACCTTGAGTTTTTTCAGTCCTTTTTCAACAGAGACATTTTCGCGACAAAACCTCGATAGAATTTCAAACAAATCATTTTTGGACGCAACATCGCAATTGCGGTTCGCAAAATCGGCAGCTATATATAACCCAAGGCGCTCATAGCTAAACAGATCCATCAAACTTTTTACTAAACTATAATTATCATGGGACAAATGTAGCGCAACCATTTGTTTAGAGAGGAAGCGAACAAGTGCTTTTATCTCATCTTCGTTTTCTGAAAAGAAATTAAGCTGCCCATTCAAATCAAGGGGGTCATTCAATTCTATCGGTGACGCTAAATAGATCTCGCTATAAAGCAATTCCTTAAACAGTATTTCATTTAATGGTCTGTATCTATATAACTTCATTGCTGTGAACCATTATATCAATAATAACAGGTGTATTTGCAGGGGGCGCAGCGAACAAAAAAGTCTTGTTTATGCTTGTTAGCAGATTTTTCTTTCAATATTTAATGTAAGACCATTTATTCGCCCTGGACCTTCTGCGATGTTAAAGACTAAACATTTACCGCGAGAAGTAATTTCCAAATGGAATGCTGAGATAGTTTTTGACTGAATAAAGTCAGTAAACTTATTTATAATATAATCGTCATCTACTGTTACTGATGACAACTCCATTTCGTGAAGGTGGTCTTCGTCTGATTTTTGATTTGAGTCCACAGGCTTTACTTTGAATCTAAAAATGAGAACATCGTCCCTAACTACTACTTCAAACATTTCAGCACCCATAGATTCGCCGACAGTTGGATACTGTAAGTACACGGATGAATGTCCCTTCCTTAGATTCATAGTAATTTTCCCTCCTGCGCTCTGTTCAGCAAACATAATTGGCCGCGTCGTTACCATTGATCGATAGGTCGATGCGACTTATTGTACGAATAGTCGACTTAGCCTTGTAATAGAAGCAGCATACCTCTCTATTGCCCGGATGTCAGCTTCTAGCCTATAGTTCTAATTCAACAAATGAATCTGTATAACTGCTTCCACTAGGATGAGTCCTTAGAGCTACAATCCGCTACTTGTCCTGGTTATTCGCAGCGTGAGTAGTCCGATGTCTACCTTAACCTCCACGATTCCCTGCAATGCGCTCTGCAATAACATAAACAGCCTCAAGCTCGCTGCAGTTCCGCTCGCGCATGATGGCCGCCCGCTCCGCCTTCTCATGTTTTTCAGTCATGGCAAGCGCGAGTGATAACGGCGGCGGCACGTTGCGAAACAGGGCTTCGAGATTGTCCGAG
Organism: Candidatus Uhrbacteria bacterium; assembly: GCA_013203725.1. GTDB lineage: Bacteria > Patescibacteriota > Patescibacteriia > UBA9934 > UBA11717 > JABMPK01. The sequence continues at coordinate 2,832 of JABMPK010000095.1, forward strand.
AGCACCACACCCTCGACGTACTTGCCGGGTTCCTTGCGGGCCGATAGCAGCAAGCTGCGCTGCACGTCGGTCAGGTCCTTAAAGCGTGCGATCTGTTCGACTTCTTCTTTGGGCATCACCAGACACAACCACCACTCCATCATGTTGAGCATCTTGCGGCTGGCATCGGGGAA
>JABMPK010000096.1 GCA_013203725.1 Candidatus Uhrbacteria bacterium
GGGCAATAGGAACTAGAATTCGCATGTCTAAGATTTGTTATTGTATTGCCGCCTTTATAAACGCATTAAACAATGGGTGTGGTGAAAGTGGGCGAGACTGGAACTCTGGATGAAATTGTACTCCAACGAAGAATGGATGGTCGGTAATTTCGACAATTTCCACGAGCTCACCATCGGGTGATTCTCCAGAGACCACGAGCCCGGCAGTTTCGAGTTTTTCGCGATACTCGTTGTTGAATTCGTATCGATGTCTGTGTCTTTCGTCGATCGAATCAGTATCGTAAGCCTTCGCAGTTGTCGTGTTCGCCTTAATTTTAGCCGGCCATGACCCCAGTCTCAACGTTCCGCCATATTTACCATCTTGTGTATTTTCTTTTTGACCCTCCATGAAGTGGATCAGAAGGTGATTCGTTTCAGGATTCATTTCTTCAGTGTTTGCATCCTCGAATCCAAGAACGTTTCTTCCGTACTCGATCACAGCGCACTGCATTCCGTAACAGATTCCGAAATACGGAATCTTGTTTTCGCGTGCATACTTTACCGCCATGATCTTACCCTCAATACCACGAGTACCAAAGCCTCCCGGGATCAGGATGCCGTCGAGATCGTTGAGATCGTCGAGTTTGCCAGGATCGTTTTCGTAATCTTCGGAGTTAAGCCATGTGATCACAGGTTTGCGATCATGCGCCCAGGAGGCGTGTTTGATAGCTTCTAGAACCGACAAGTACACGTCCGACAGAACGAATGCACCGGAGGTAAAGTACTTTCCTATGACACCAATCTTTACCTCGTCTTTGATAGTTCCAATCTTGTCAGCAAGACTGTTCCAATCAGACAGGTCGGCTGGTCGTGGGTCCATTCCAAATGACTCAAGAATAGAGTCGCCGAACTTTTGGTCTTCAAAACTTTGTGGAATTTTGTAGATCGATTCTACATTCGGTGCGCCGATGATATGTTCGATAGGGATCGCACAAAAACGAGCGAGTTTTTCTTTTCGCGGTTCGTCCATCGCATGCTCGGAGCGTGCAATCAAGAAGTCCGGTGTGATCCCGGCTCTGTTTGCCTCACGAACAGCGTGTTGAGTTGGTTTGGTCTTCATCTCGCCGATAGAAGGTGGAACAGGGAGGTAGCTTACAATCACGGAGCGCACCGAGCTTGCGTCTCGTTGCTTCATCATGCGCAACGCCTCAAGGAACAAGATGTTCTCGTACTCCCCAACAGTTCCTCCGATCTCGATTAATACGAAATCAGCCTGCGACTGCTCTGCGACGTAATCAATTCTTCTAATAACTTCCTCAGGCACACACGGTACAACCTCTACACACTTTCCGCCGTATCCCATGTTTCGCTCACGCTCGATCACCGTCTGATAAACACGACCGGTGGTCATGTAGTTGTCGCGCGTGATATCGATGTCTAAAAACCTCTCGTAGTTACCAATGTCCTGATCGGTCTCGTCGCCGTCGATGGTCACAAAAACCTCGCCGGTGCTCAATAGGGTTCATTGTCCCAGCGTCTACGTTGACATACGGGTCAATCTTCATCGCTGTGACCTTAAAGCCCTTAGCCTTCAATAACCGCCCCATACTGGCCATGGAGGCACCTTTCCCGACTCCACTCATTACTCCCCCTATAACAAAAACAAACTTGGTATTTGGCATATTGTTTGGATTATATCACAATCGACTTTGTACAGAATAAAGCAAAAGTATTAGGCTAAGCTATGTAAATTGTATTTCTCAAATACAAAATTTCACGTTTTCAGAACCAGGTGGGTCTGAAAACGTGAAATTATTTTGGTAGAGGCCAATATTAGGCTGCCCTGTCTGTGTTATATGGGGTTTTTGTGTTACTCAAAATCGCTTTTTGGTGCTCTTATGTTCGTGATATTTTTGTTACTAATGCGACTATAAAGAATGCCGCGGTTGATACCAGGATTATGGTTGCTCCAGATGGCGCGTTTAGGAAGAAAGAGAGTAGGAGTCCGAGTATGACGCATAACGTGCTAGCTACAATCGCTGTCCAGAAGAACCCGTTGAATGTGCTGGTAAGCAGTCTGCTTGTTGCTGCGGGGATCAGTAGTAGGGCAGACACAAGGATAATTCCCAGGATCTTTACGCCAAGTACAACGGAGATCGCAAGCGCTACGTAGAACAGGATATTGTGCAAGGTCGTGTTGATGCCAGAGATTTTTGCGCTGTCCTTGTCGAGGCTGATGTATGTGAGCTGTTTTTTGAAAATCAGGAGCCAGGTAAGGATGATAGCTGCCAAGATCGATACCGTCACGACGTCCGATGTACTGATACTTAATATATTTCCGAAGAGGAAGCTGATAAGTTCTGGTTGAAAGCCTGGAATCAAGCTCATAAGCACAACTCCAAGCGCCATGGAGGCGGTGAAGAAGATTCCGATGATCGTGTCTGAGTTCAGCTTGGTGTTTTGCTCGAACCAGTAAATCGCCAACGCGACAGCCACCGCATAAACCACTGCAACTGGAAGCGGTGCAAAGCCCACCAGTAGACCTAGAGCGATACCTGCCAAACTTGCGTGCGCGATGCCGTCGCCAAAAAACGCCATCTTGCGAACAACCACGTAAACTCCAAGTGCTGCCAAAAGCACACCGACGATAATGCCGGCTACGAGCGCTCGTTGCATGAATGGAAATCCGAGTATGTCTAGCATATTAATGTTTGTGATCGTGTCGTTCGTAATGGTCTCCGTAAAGCTCCTTCATTACCTTGTTCGACAACGCTTTGGCGGGAGGTCCGGAGCAAACGAGCCCTCGGTTTAGGCAAATAACGTTGTCGACATGTTTTTCGATAACGTTGACCTCGTGAGAAATCATGACGATTGTTGTTGCGTGGTCATTCTGTAAATGCTCGAGAAGCTCGAAAATAGATTGTTCACCAGCAACATCAATTCCGGTTGCGGGTTCATCTAAAAACAAGATATCCGGATCTGTCATGATAGCGCGCGCAATCAAAACGCGTTGCATTTGTCCTCCTGACAAAGCTCCAATCTGCATACGACCGACCGTGATGGGATTGAGTCCGACTTCTCCAAGCACTTCTTTGATTCGTTCGCTGTGTTCTTTGTGCTTAAGTGCGAGCTCAAGAAACTCCCTCACAGTAATTGGGAAAGACTGATCAACGTCAAAGCGTTGCGGAACATATCCGATCTTCCCATAGGTATCTTTAACGGAGTGACCGCTGATGGTGACCTTGCCTTTATCGAACGGAATGAGTCCTAGCATGGCCTTCATTAAGGTAGACTTTCCAGAGCCGTTTGGTCCAATAATCGCCGTAATCGACCCCTTTGGTATTGTAAAAGACAAATCCGAAAGTATCACATTGCCGTCATAGCCGACGTCAAGGTGTTCTACGGATATCTCGTGAACGTGTTTATGGTGAGGCGATGGCATGTGCGTTATAAAGCATCAAGTCGATATAAGATAGTCTTCCTTCGACGCCACCAAGTGGGTCGATCGTTCTAATTTGTATGTCCAAGTCTTTTACAAATGGGGCCAGTGCAGATTCAGAGAGTTGAGGTTCTCTATAAATACTCTGTATGTTGAATTCTTTGATAGTGTTTTGTAGTTCTGCGAGTTGCTTTGGTGTCGGCTCGCGACCCGGTGCGGGTTCGAACGTACCCCGTATGTTGAGGCCGTACGCATTCGCAAAGTAATTCCAGCTGTCGTGGAATACAACTAGGTCATGAGAGGGCGCGTCCATAAAAATGCTGTCGATATTTCCTTGAGCAACTTCGAGTTCGGTGATGTACTCTTCTGCGTTTTGCGCGAAGATATCGGCATGCTCTGGATCGAGCGTAACAAGCTTCTCAACTATACTGTTCGTGATGCCGATCGCATTTGGCATAGACAGCCAATAGTGAGGGTCGCACACTCCTGCGCAATCAAGTTCCACATATTGATTCAATTCTACAACATCCGAGCCGGAAATGCTCGCGACCTGGGTTGCCCAGTCGTCCAAACCAAATCCAATGGCAAAAACAATATCAACATTCGCAAGTCGTGATGCTTTTTGTGGTGTGAGCTCAAAGGTGTGCGGTGAAGCGCCAGGGTCGAGCACAAGCTCCACATCAACAACATCACCTGCAACCTGCGTCACGATATCCGCGATAGGAAAAATAGTGGCTGCCACCGAAACGCGATCATCGGGCGGTTCAATAACACGCGAAGAGACGGCTCCTGCTATCACGATGATAAGGACTATCATGATTATTCCAAGAGCATAGCGGACAGCTCGTTTGTGGCCAATGTCAGTCATATATAAGGCAATGATAATGGAAAAAGGGTCGCGAGTCAAAATATTATATAAAAAAAACGACCTCCGCATGCAGCTGCATACGGAGGAACGTGTGTCTGTCTACTTCGGCGCTTCGGGCTTCTTCATGATGACGCTCGCCTTGCCGGATCGGTTCACGCGGTTGGTCTCGTAGTTGACCACCACGGGGCCAGGGAACACGGTCACCTTGGACTCGACGTAGACGGGCTCGAGAGAACCGCTCGTACCGACGCACATGACCCACGTGGCCGATGTGTTGGTCGAGGCGAAGACCCCGTTGGGCTCGGCCTGACCGATGCTCGTGATGCTCTCACGCCAGTTGCCCTCTTCTGCCTGCCAGGGGTTGGTCAGGCTGGTGTCGTACGGAAGGCCGTAGCCCATCGAAGGACAATCGCCCTCCACCATGCCGTAGTCCGATCGCCACACCGAATGCGTGGACACCCGCGAGTTGCGGATGTTGTAGAGCTGGATCAGGAGCTCGCGCTCCAGCGACCAGTCGTACACGGGGACCGGCTGCCCCTTGGCGTACTGCGCCTGCTGCATGTTCGAGATCTCGCTGTCGCGATCCTCCTGCGTAGGAGAGCTGCAGCTGCCGTTACCCATGAGGAAAAGCACGCATGACAGCAAGATCAGGATCCGAAGATGCCGGCCCATTACTGCACCGCCTTCGCGGTAGCGAGCTGCACTCGCAGGCCCGCTGCCTGCGACTCGAGGTTGGCGCGAACGCTGTCCTCCAGGTCGGGGTTGGACAGCTGCGACGTGTTCTCGGCGAGTTGCGCCTCGAGGGTCGCGATCTTCGCCTTCTGCGCCGCCGTGTACTGGTAGCTCTGCTCGAACACCACGCGCTCGACTGCCGTCTGGCCGATGATCCCGGCGTAGTTGAGGCCGGTGAAGACCAGGATGCTCACGACCATGAGGCCGAGGATGTACATCCACCACCCACCGAGTTCTCGCTTTGTCATTTCTTCGGGCATTGTCACTCCACTAGTTTTCCGTCTCAGAATCGAAACGTGGTTGTTCATTACCATAATGAGGTCGATTTGTCAATAACCTCTGGAGCGGCTTGTATAATCGAAATGGAACAGCGGTATAATGAATCTGTCCCGATTCAATAACCTAACTGTCCCATATGCATATTCTAGATCAATGTCCCTCAGATGCCAAGATTAGAGCATTTA
>JABMPK010000097.1 GCA_013203725.1 Candidatus Uhrbacteria bacterium
ATCATGTACTGGTCGATGCACACACTATCGACATCGCTATCCCACAAACTGCTATAATTAAAGGAGATCAAAAAGAATTTTGTATTGCGGCCGCGTCGATCATCGCAAAAGTTACTCGTGACAGAATGATGCTTAAGCTAGACGACCTATATCCGCAGTACGGTTTTGCAAAACACAAAGGTTACGGTACAAAAGTTCATCGACAAGCGGTGATGGACTTTGGCCGGACAGATGCGCATAGAGCATCGTTTACAATATCAATATGAGAGAAGGATTAGACTCGCAAATTTTTGAAAGACCACAGCTTCGTAAAAATGAGGCCCCTGTTGATACAGAAAAAGTCGTCGATAAGAAAGACGATGTTGTTCACGGCGTCAATCTTGCTGATTACGGTAATGAACTGAACCATGATTTTATTGTTGAGCCGGGTGTGAGCGTTGAGGCAACGGAAGTTGAAGTGTCTCACGAGCATTTGTCGGAACTAGGTGACCAACGCCGGCCAGTTTCTTATGTAATATACGACAGAAAGTTGGCTGGAAGTATGCCGGCTGGCGAAGTGTCGTGGAAGTACGCGGAGATGCCGGACGGGACAGTAGAGATTGAAGACATGGGCACCGTTGCGCGAGCTGACGGGAAAGAGCAGCGCCAAAGTATGCATCGCACCTTTAGAGGAGACGGTACCGTATCGCAAGAAGACGTGTTGGTTGATGGAAAACTTTTTAAGAGCCGCGTTTACGGTGAAGAGGAGTACGACGGCGAAATAGTGTATGACGATTTTTATAGAAATGATGGCAGCGTTGAACGCAAGGTCGTGTTTTACAAAACAGATGGTGAAGGTGCTTGGAAGTCGTATAGTACGATCTATAAAGATGGTGACGATAAGCTTGAGCGCGTAGAGGGATCGTTGAGTGGCCCGCCGGTGCTCCGTGGCATTCCGCAGTTGAACACTTTAGTTGACCCACCGACGCTTGCGTATAGGAGCCCCAACAAAAGGCCACGCAGGGAAGTAGATTGACGCGAAGCTATTTTCGCGATATCGTGATTCTTACTTAAAAAGAGCATATTTACTTGAACATAAAGCGTTTCTTTATCCGAGTGTTTATACTCACGGTTAAAGGAGGCGCGATAACAACATTCTATTCTAAGCGATTCTTACGCTGGGCAGTTACTCCGTTTCGATCCACGGGGCGTGTGTTATTGCGCGCGGTTGGTGTCCCGGTTTATAGAATGGTTTTCTTTATACGCCGAGCTTCGTCTAAACTGTATGTCCCGGGGAAAAATAAGTTGATGTACTTTTTGACCAATCGGTATGCTATCCATGTTTTTGTAGCATGTGTAGTTTTTGGAACGGGAGTTATGAGTGTTCAAGCGAGTGGTTTGCGTGCGGAGGACTTTGGTCAAAAGAGCATTTTGTACAATTTGGTGTCCGATCAGGCAAACGTAACAACGGTAGTTCGATCAGACGTGCCAGTTTCCAAACCGTTACGATACTTGAGCGCGTCCGCGTTGAGCGTGCAGCCGGACATAGATTTCCACGATCCAATGGACGACTACGTTTCTACAACTGCTGGTGGCGCTGCCATTATTGCGCCAACAATTTCAGAGGTTGGTAAAAGTGTCGCGCCACGAACAGATGTTTTGGAGTACGAGGTACAGATTGGGGACACGCTTGGAACTATCGCTCAGGCCCACGGAATTTCTATCAACACGCTACTGTGGTCAAATAGCTTGAGCACGCGATCTGTCATCCGACCGGGGAACAAATTAAAAATCCTGCCGGTTAATGGAATTCAACACACAGTTAAGTCGGGCGACACTTTGATTAAGATCGCGAGCAAGTACGATTCTGACACAGATAAGATTATCCAATACAACAGTCTTGCAAACGCTAGTGACTTGTCTATCGGTGAGACGTTGCTTATTCCTGACGGGAAGATAATAGCATCAGCACCACGGCGTACAACATCAGTCGCTCGTGTATTCTCGGCGCCAGCGAAGACAGTCGCGGCGCCTGCAGCTGCGGCTACAGGGTCGGGAGCGATGATTTGGCCGACAGATCTTAGTGTTATTACCCAGTACTTTGGTTGGAGGCATACAGGTGTCGACATTGACTGTCACTTTACCAACCAGAACTATGCGGCCGACGACGGATACGTGCAGCTTGCCGGATGGAAGGGAGGATATGGACTAACCGTAGAGATCAATCACGGAAACGGTATCGTTACAAGATACGGTCACCACGCAAGCTTGGCCGTGAAGGCAGGACAGCAGATTACGCAGGGGACTCCATTGGGAGTCTGTGGAACAACGGGTAACTCCACAGGAACGCACCTCCACTTTGAGGTGATCCGAAACGGAAAGTTCATGAACCCGTTGGAGTACGTTAGATAAATAAGGACGAGCGACCTGCCCTTCGTAGCTCATGGAATTCGAAGCTTAATGCGAAGAATACTTATGCGAAGAACTGGAAGCTCGTCTTTTGTGTTGACAAAAAACAAAAAACTGAGTATGCTCGGTCCACTTTCGAACCTGAGGAGGTTGATATGAGAGTCTTGCTGTTTGGTGAGAAGGGTGCGGAGGTTTCTGAAGGAGCTGTCGCGCTGGAGGCAGTGAGGGGGCTCGACGTATTCGGGATCGTCGTGATGTGGAACCCGTCGTCTCAGAGGCGTGAGCTGGCTGTTGGAGATCGGTCGTTTCAACAAGGGCGCCGTTTTAACCACGAGTTGCTTGCCGCCAGGATGGGCCATAAAAACCCTTCCATCAGTGGCGGGTATGAAGTAGACATGTTGCCGTGCGGCGTGTACGACAGAGCCTTGAAGACGTGGACTTGGAGCGGTCGTTGGAGCACGGACGAGGGCTACAGGAGGCAGTTTCGAGCAGAGGTACACGACATACTTGGAATCAAGGTGCTTGGTGCTTCACCAGTGCACATCGAGCAATGATGACATCAGGGCACCCAACTGGGTGTCTGTTTTTTTATTTGGAAGAACATTACTTGACACAGACGCCGATTTTCATTATCCTCCGCCCATACTTATCTATATATATGAACGTAACAAGAGAAGAAATTTCAACGAATGAGGTAAAGCTTACGATTACCGTGAGCAACGAGGAGATGCAGCCTTTTATGCTGACGTCTGCAAAGCACATTTCAGGTGAGATGAGCATTCCAGGTTTCAGAAAAGGTCATGCAACATTGGATGCCGTTATAAATCAGGTTGGTGAGATGCGTGTTTTAGAAGAGGCGCTCGAGCCTGCGGTTCGGTTGTACTATGTTGAGGCAGCAGAGAAGGAGGATTTGAACTCTGTTGGAATGCCGAAGATCGATATTGAGAAGATGGTGCCAGGGAACGACCTTGTGTTCACTGCAGTCGTTGCATTGATGCCGTCTATCACAAAATTGGGAGACTACAAGAAGCTGAAGATTGACGCGAAGAAAAATGAAGTTAAGGAAGAAGACGTTGACAAGGCTGTTGAAGAGATCGCGCGCATGCAGACAAAGGAAGTGCGAGCAGACAAAGATCATGCTGTCGGCGAGAAGGAGCTTGCCGTGATCGATCTTGAGCTTAAGAGCGACAATGTTCCACTTGAAGGTGGACAGGCAAAAGGATTCCGTGTTTACATGTCGGAAGATTCTGTAGTAGCTGGGATCAAAGAGGGCGTTTTGGGAATGAAGGAAGATGAGGAGAAGACTTTCAAGGTGAAGTTCCCAGAGGATCACTATCAGAAGCATTTGGCCGGGCGCGATATTGATGCAACGGTAAAGGTGAACGAAGTATTCACGCTCGACAAGCCAAATCATGATGACGAGTTTGCAGTGAGCATTGGTTTGAAGTCATTGGAAGAGTTGAAGACAAAGTTACGAGAGAATTTGAGCAAGGAACAGGTGGAAGAGGAGGTTAACCGACAGGAGCGAGAGATGTTGGAGCTGTTGGCTGAGGACACAAAGTTTGAAGATATTCCAAGCGCGCTTGTTGACGACGAGTTGGACAAGATGGTGCACGAGTTGGAGCACTCAGTAGAAAAACAAGGCGGAAAGTTTGTTGACTACCTACAGCAGATAGACAAGACACCTCAGCAGTTGCGCGATTCATGGAAAGATCAGGCAGAGTTGCGTGTAAAGGTTGCGCTCGTGTTGCGTGAGGTTGGTAAGGTTGAGGATATTGAGGCAACAGATGAGGATGTAAGTGCCGAGATCGAAAAGCAAGCGAGTTTTTATCAGGACAACGAGGCTCAGAAGGAACAGGTAGAGACTGCGCAGTACCGAGAGTACATGAAGCATCGTTTGCGGAACCAGAAAGTTATTGCGTTTTTGCGCGGGGAGATGGTTAAGTAAACACGTAGGTTTGAATTCCCAAGTTCCAATTACAAATGTCTAATGAAGGTTCAATGTCCAAATGCACAAGCGCGAGATTACTTGGGCATTGGTCATTTATTGGACATTGGAACTTTGTAATTGGTAATTATGAAAGTCTCAATTAAAGTCATCCCAGGCGCTCGTGTCTCCGAGGTTGTCGGAGAGATGGAAGACGGTACTCTCAAAGTACGTGTCCACGCTCCGCCGGAGAAGGGGAAGGCGAACGACGAGCTCGTACGTGTGTTGGCAAAGCACTATGGTGTAAGTAAGTCAGATGTGGAGGTTGTCCGCGGACATACTTCACGGCAGAAAATTGTAGAAATAAAAAACGCCTCGCAGTAGTACTGCGAGGCGTCGTCGTATCTGGCTGCTATTCTGGCCGCGTGCCGTGCTCGGCAGCGCGCCCACCAGCTGCGAGCGCGTCTTCTTCGGCCTCCTGGCTGGGGTAACCCTGGAGGTGATCGCGAGCGGGGTCGAACTTTCCGAACGAGATGTCAGGCGTAATAGTGCCGGACAGAATCTTCTCCCAGAGAGCGCGGCAATCCTGCAACAGGAAGCCTCGCATCTCTATCGCGACCGTTGGGACGCCGGGAAGGTAAGCAGACCCTCCGCTGTGCGTGAACGTGACCGTTGCATGCGCGCTGTGCTCGTGCGACTTGTAGACGCCAGCCTCGACCGTCCGTGCATGCGTAGGGTGGTCGTGGTTGCACCGCACGGTTACCCGCTTGATGCGGAATGTGGACGCCTGGATCGCGTCCAGCGGCAACAGAACCGACCAACCGTAGCTCCCGATGTAGACCTCTCCGCTGATCTTGTCTACGGCAGCGGCGACATCGACGCCGTTGGCCACGTGCAGGATTCCGGAAAATCCACTGCTATGCCTGTGGAAGAAGCCGATCGCCTCTTCCGTAAGGTACACTCGAATTTTTACGCTCATCGTAACTCCTTCTCGCTTGTGACCCATTTAGGTATCGGGCGATGTGGACGCCTTGTTCTTTGGATACGCCGGTTTTCCCGGTCGCCCTAGTTTACAAGGGGATGTGACCTTTCAAGCGCGGAATGCGAATGTTAGGACATGTGAAATTACTATCATCTCGCATGTTTGTCAACTCATAATAAAAAACCGCCACCCTAGAGCAGGGTGGCTTCACGTTGTTGACTTCAGGATCTTCTCGGCCCACTTGCGGCCGGACGGAGTCATAGTGTACAGGTTGCGCACTGGCCGCTGAGTGTGCCCCAGCGGTGCCATGTAGACGCTGACTGTCTGAGTGACCTTGCCAGACGTCTTGATCTTGTACAGAGTACTTTCCATCATTGCTCTGTCAATATCTGGATCGCTGTACTCTTCCAACAGCTCAATCTCACCATGCTCGAGCAGGTGCAGAGCAATAATCTTCTCGTATTTTCTTTCCGTAGCTTTACGTTTCTTGCGCTCCTTCACTTTGGAATCTCTAAAAAGCAAAATCCCGATAGCAAGGAGAACGATAACCGCCACCGCCGGGCAAGCTATCGCCACGACTAACATGAGGTGTTTCATAAGTCTCCTCTCTATGTACATGGAACACTATGTGGGCAAGATTGTCAATCCATCATGTAAAAAAGCGCCGCCCCAGATTGGAGCGGCTTGTTGTCAGGCCAGAAGGTTCTGTGCCCAGGTTTTCCCTGAGGCGGTGAGCGTGTAGAGCTCGAGAGGCGCGTCGTTCCCTGGCTCTGGCACTTCACGATGGACTTCCACCATGCCGTCACGCTTCATCCTGCAAAGGGCGACATCCATCATCGCAGGATCAACGTGTCGGTCTTTCCAGAGCTCCCGTCGCTCCATCTGGCCACGCGTCATCAGACACTCCGCTGTGAACAGCTGATGTTTCTTGACCCTGCGTTCTAGCCGGAACGTGCTTGATCGGTATCGATGAATTGCGAACGTGCCGATCACCGTGCCTAGCAAGACGCCTAGCATAAACTCGCTCATGATCATCTCCTCTATGTAGAACCCGAGATTAACAGCAACGCAAACATCTTGTCAATAAAAACACCGCCCCAGTACAGGGCGGCTTGATCGTCTACGAGGCTCTCACTCGCTTTCTTTCGCGCGAGATGCCATCTCCTTCACTGCATACTCGCTCAGAAACCCAGCTGCCCACTTCTTGCCGTCGGCGGTCAACGAGTAAAGGACCATGGTGCGCTGCGTTGACGCATCACCAGGCACCACTCGGCGGTTGACCCTACCGGTGCTCTGCAACCTTCGAAGCGTCGTGTAGAGAAGAGACGGTTCTACACGGTCATCGTGTGCGAGCGTCTTTCTGGACACTTCTTCGCACTGGGTCAGGTGTATGGCTACGACAAGCATGTGAGTCTCGTCTTCACCAAACAGCTGATCGAGCACGATGGCAACAAGTACAAGCGCGCCAATCACCAAGAACCATAGAATGAATACGGGCATTGTCACCTCTTTTCTGACTACATGAAACAACATCCACACGATACTGTCAATCCTTGACGCAAACGCTCATAACAGATACCTTGACTCTACTATGAACACCGAAAACCGAAACGTTTATCTAGACCATGCCGCCGCAACGCCTACTGATCAGGCGGTTGTTGATGTTATGGCGGAGTTCAACGTAGATTTAAAGGGAAACGCCGGTAGTTTTCACAGCGAAGGGAAGCGTGCAAAGGACCAGTTAGACAAAGCGCGGGCTTTTGTTGCTGAGTTTCTAGGAGCGCGGCCAGACGAGATCTTGTTTACGGGATCAGGTACAGAATCGGACAACTTGGCGATTTTGGGATACGCTCGAGTTAGCGCGAAGCACGGTAAACATATTGTTACGACGTCGATCGAACATCACGCGGTGTTGGAGGCGATGCAACATTTAGAAAGAAAGGAAGGTTTTGAGCTCACGGTTGTCCCGGTTGAGAAAAATGGGATTGTTGATGCGAAGAAAGTTCTGGACGCAATACGAGAGGACACAACTATCGTGTCTGTTATGCTCGTGAACAACGAGATCGGCACAATACAACCTGTCGGAGAGATTGGGAACGCTATTGAGAAGATGAAGAAGAATGGAAAAGCTCAACACGTTGCTTTGCACACCGATGCAATGCAGGCAGCGGCGTATTTGGAGATCGACGTTAAGAAACTTCACGTGAACTTGTTGTCGATAAACGGATCAAAGGTCTACGGACCCAAGGGCGTTGGTGCACTTTTTGTAAAACGAGGAACAAAGTTGCAGCCGTTAACGTTTGGCGGCGCGCAGGAGAAGGGAATTCGTCCTGGGACGGAAGACGTAGCATCAATAATCGGTTTTGCAACAGCTTTGCAGATAGTGAAGGAGCGACGTGATGCTGACGCTGTCCATTTATTGCCGTTAAGAGAGAAGTTGATTGAAGGGATACTGAATTCAATTCCAAAAACTCGGTTGAATGGTGATCGTGTGCAGAGAGTCCCAAATAATGTTAACGTGTCGATAATGGATCTTGAAGGCGAGGCATTGTTGCTCTACTTAGACGCGCAGGGGATTTATGCTTCAACTGGATCAGCATGTACGAGCGCGTCGTTGGACCCGAGTCATGTAATCATTGCGCTTGGAATGCCGTTTGAGGTTGCGCATGGGTCAATGAGATTTACTTTGGGGCGCGAGACTACGGAAGATGACATCGATTACGTTATTGAACAACTTCCACCGCTTGTTGAGAAGCTACGTGCAATCTCGCCAGTGAGAGTGGATCCAAAATACTACGAGTAACTAGAAAATGACGCCACGAAAGTGTCACCACTGTCATTGCGAACGGTAGTGAAGCAACCTTGATAAGTGCCGCACTTGAGCTCCCTTATCTGGATTGCTTCGTTCCTCGCAATGACAGTGATGCTGCAGTAGAAAATGTGTCACTTATAATTGTTTTCCTATGTCTGACTACAAAGCAGAACCAGTTAAAGGCCGTAAAGGCGACGTCTCCGCGCATGATGGGGCGTCTTCTTGGTTTTACTCTGACGAAGTGAAGGAACATTTCTTCAATCCAAAAAACTATATAATGAATGATGTCGACGAGTCGCAGTTTAATGCAATTGGAAAAGTTGGTTCGCCGGCTTGTGGAGATGAGCTGAGGGTTTGGCTAAAGATCGACAAGGACGAGAGAATCGTAGACTTTAAATGGAAAACGTTTGGGTGCGGATCTGCAATCGCGAGCACGTCAATGGCGAGTGTGATGGTTACGGAGAATGGGGGAATGACATTGGACGAAGCTCGCAGTATCAAGCCACAGGACATCATGACAAGGCTCAAGGGCCTGCCCGCACGCAAGTTCCATTGTAGCGTGCTCTGCGACAAGGCAATCCGCGATGCTATCAACGACTACTTCCGCCGTACTGAACAAATTGATAGAATGATTGTTGAGGCGAAGCGAATGATCGATCCTGTTGCCAAGGTGACGGACCATGACATCGAAGAAGCTGTTCTGGATGGCGCGCTTGACCTTGATGCCGTTCAGAAGAAGACAAAGGTAGGAGTGGGGAATCCGACGATACTACCTGCAGTAGAAGAGTTGATACGATTTTATAGAGAAAAATATTTTGGCTAGTATGAAAAAATATCGTGTAGTAGTTGATGAAGATCTTTGTATTGGTGCGGCGTCATGCGTGACGGTTGCCCCTGATGTGTTCGCGTTGAATGACGAGAACAAGGCGGTGGTGTTGGATGATACTGCGGAGGATCAGGCAGAGACGTATGAGAGATGGTTGGAGATGGATGATGACGGGTATGAGAACTTGTTGTTAGCTGCGCAGTCGTGCCCAACGCTTGCTATCTTTATTTACAATGAGGAGGGGGAACAGCTGTTTCCGGACATGTAGGGGTGGTTGTCTCCGACATTGGCTGTAAAAAGCAAAAACGAGCGCAACGCTCGTTTTTTCTTGCCTACTTTTTCTTCAACTGCTCTTTAAAATAATCAACAAACAAATTCGGTGTTGGGTCTAGTTTGTTCAGCATCGCCATGTAGAACGTTACGTAGCCCCCGAACAAGAGAACCTCGAGCGCCTGCGACAACCTCGTCTTTCCTTCGAGCTCGACCGTCGTGACGTCGATGCCGTTCTTTTTTACAACAGCCTTTGTTATTGGATATCGTTTTTCAACACGCGTGTTGTACAGCTTGGACGGGAACATCACAAAATGCAACGCATGCTTTTCTTTTGGATGCGCCAGTCCTTCCATCAAGTGGTGGTTGAGCTCCGGCACGTCAAAGTGCGCGGCAAATGTCTTGCATGTCTCGTGCGTTTGGTTGCGCATGATCCTCATGTTTCCCCAAAGGTGCTCGGAGGCAACATATACCGGCATCTTCTCGTGTAG
>JABMPK010000098.1 GCA_013203725.1 Candidatus Uhrbacteria bacterium
ATTCATTATACCGCTGTTCCATTTCGATTATACAAGCCAAAATATGCATATTTGACACGGTTCAAAATCATTGCTATCATGAGTTTAGTTATGAATATTTTACTCAACAATTCACATCATCACGCCCTTCTTTCTGAGTAGGACGTTTTAACTATTGTTGAAAATGGTCATCCTGCTCAAGGCAGGGTGTTTTTATTTTATACACGTAATTATGAAAAACAATACATTATTTATTGGGGCGACCCACGGAAACGAGCCGATTGGGGTTCGAGCGTTAGAGCGACTTTCTAAGAGTCGGCAGGATTTTGATTGGATAATTGGTAATCCAAAGGCGTACGAGTTGAACGAGCGATCGTTTGAAGGCGACCTGAACAGATCAGCGCCCGGCGACATGGACTCGACTCAGTTCGCATCAAGGCGAGCTGCAGAGATCATAGAGAAGTCACAAAACTATAAGTACACGATCGATCTGCATGGATCCGCAAAGCAGGTTGGTGTGTTTATCATCATCACGAATCTTACTCGCGAGAATATTGAACTTGCTGTGATGTTGGATATCGATAGAATCGTGTACTGGCCCGCAGTGAGCCCGGAGCTCAATGGACCGATGAGTGAGTTCTTCCCATGCGGGCTAGAGATTGAGTGCGGACCAAAGGATGATCCGGCGGTGCAGAGTGAGCTTGAGAACAAGATTGAGCGTTTCCTAGATTCGCATCAAGATAGCTGCGTGGTTGATCTTGAGGCAGAGTTGGCAAAACGTGAGGTGTTCCAAGTGTACGGTTCATTGATTGATGACGTTGATGTTGAGCTCAACGAGTTCCAAGATGTCACAATCGGTGACGAGACTTTCTGTCCGCTCCTCGTGAATAGTTACAAGGAGCGGAATAACGTGACCTGCTACAAAATGCAGCGGGTCACCAACTTACTACCTCTTTAAGGAGGGTGTCATGGTTACAATCCGTAGGTTTAATATGAGTGATGCGCGCGCGGTGGCGTATCTGTTCGTTGCATGTTTCGCTGAGGCCCCGTGGTTTGAGCGGTTCGATGTTAGCGAGATGGAGGCGGAGTTCGTGGAGATGGCTCGCGGTCACAATTCTGTGATCATGGTAGCCGATGCGGACGGGCAGGTCGTGGGATGTTCCGCTGGTTTTCCGATGGTGGAAAAGGCGGACGTGATGGAGCTGATCGAAGGCGGCGCGGCGCAGGCGTTCTACCTGGCCGAGCTCTTCGTGAACAGCCAGTACCGCCGCCAGGGCATCGCGCGCAAGCTCGTGAACGCGCGAGGTGAGCGTGCGGTGGAGCTGGGTTACACGGAGGCGGTGGTGCGGACGTCTGAAGACCAGACTATTATCCGCAAGCTCTACGCTGGCCTCGGCTTCCAGATTGTGGCCACGCAGGACGTGGAGTCCCTCAAGTTCATCGATGGCATTGAGGTTATGGTGCCCGATCGTCGAGTAATTCTGAAGGGTAGTCTCTAAAAACTTTTCCCGGGAGCGCATGCTCCCGGGACATTTTAATACTCTGTCTTCAACGGGGACAGTCGTGGGGACAGTCACCGTACATGTCACAACGACTGTCCCTAGCTTCAACCTATCCCCAAACCCGTTGACATTCGGCTTTTGTTCGTATAGAATAGCCTCACAACTTATCTATGACCCCCTGAGTGGCACGCCCGCTCGGGATTTTGTGTCTTTGCAGCTAGTAGTACATTCGTAGAAATGCATCATTGTCATTGCGAGGAACGAAGCAACCTCGTTAAGTGTAGCGCGTGAGCTCTCCTATAGAGGTTGCTTCAACTGCCGTTCCCTCCGAAGGCGGGCGCTGCACAATGACTAATGCGTCGAAGTCGACTGCAATTATCCAAAAAGAAAACAATGAAATTTAAGCTCAAATCAGAATATACACCCGCCGGCGACCAGCCGACCGCGATCAAAGAACTTGTTCGCGGTCTTAAACGTGGCGACGAACGACAGACTTTGCTTGGTGTTACTGGATCTGGAAAGACTTTTACTGTTGCGAATGTGATCAATGAAGTGCAGCGACCAACGTTGGTCGTCGCGCACAACAAGACTCTCGCGGCTCAGCTTTGTGCCGAACTTAGGCAGTTCTTCCCAGAAGCTTCTGTTGAATATTTTGTTTCATACTACGACTACTATCAGCCAGAGGCGTACTTGCCGCGGACGGACACTTTTATAGAAAAAGAGGCACAGATAAACGATGAGATCGATCGACTTCGCCACGCGACGACGCAAGCTCTACTGACGCGCAAAGATGTGATCATCGTCGCGTCCGTTTCATGTATCTATTCAGTCGGATCACCTGACGAGTATCGCGCGTCCATGTTGCATATAGGACATGGTGAACAGCGCGAGGACATTATGCGGCAGTTGATATCGATGCAGTTTGAAAGAACGAGCGCAGACTTGAAGCGTGGAAGTTTTAGAGTTCGTGGCGACATACTCGAAGTCATGCCGATGAATGAGGAGACTATTTACCGAGTAGAGTTTGACGAAGGACAAGTGATATCAATCCGCGAGCTGGAGGCGATCACGCGACGGTTTGTAAAAAATCATCATGAGGTTTGGATGTTCCCGGCAAAACACTTCATGACCGCACCATCAGAGCGAGAGCGCGCGTTGAAAGGGATCGAAAACGAGAAGAAAAAGCGTGTTGCCGAACTGCAGAAAGAAGGAAAGCTTCTTGAGGCGGAGCGTATCTTGCGGAGAACGACGCACGACCTTTCCATGATTCGGCAGACTGGATTTTGTAGCGGTATCGAAAACTATTCGCGATGGTTTGATGGTCGCAATCCTGGAGAACCACCGTTTACATTACTCGACTTTTTCCCAGACGACTTCCTGACTATTATCGACGAGTCACACGTAACCGTTCCGCAGATTAGAGGAATGCTTGCTGGTGACCAGGCGCGTAAGAAGAACCTTGTGAACTTTGGCTTCCGGTTACCAAGTGCGGTCGACAATAGACCGCTGAGCTACGACGAGTTTGACGAGCGTATTGGTCAGGTCATATACGTATCGGCAACTCCTGGTGACTACGAAGTGGACAGAAGTACGCATGTCGCCGAGCAGGTGATTCGGCCAACAGGTTTACTCGACCCAGAGATCCTGGTGCGGCCAGTGACTGGCACAGAGGAATCGCCGGGGCAGGTGGACGACCTTTTGCCTCGAGTAAAAGAGCGGATTGAAATGGGTGATCGTGTACTTGTTACAACGCTGACAAAGAAAATGGCCGAGGATTTGTCGCAGTACATGGCGGACGAAGGATTCAAAGTTGGCTACATTCACAGCGACATCGTCACGATGGATCGTGTGGAAATATTGGATAGTTTTAGAAAAGGTGAGATTGAAGTGTTGGTTGGCGTTAACTTGCTCAGAGAAGGACTCGACTTGCCTGAAGTTTCCCTAGTTGCGATCTTGGATGCAGACAAAGAAGGTTTCTTGCGATCAGAAATGTCGCTGATACAGACCATGGGTCGCGCCGCTCGAAACGTTCGCGGATCGGTCGTACTGTATGCGGACAAGGAAACGGGGAGTATGAAACGTGCGATTAGCGAGACTGAGCGCCGTCGGAAAAAGCAAAAGGCTTACAACAAGAAGCACGGCATAACACCGACATCGACAAAGCGTGAGATTTCGGATATTCGTGCGATGTTGGGTGCGGATACTGACAGAAGGATCGACGACATACTGAAGATTGAACTTACGGCTGAGCCTCATGAGATTAAAGAGGTGATAGAGGAGAAACAGCACGAGATGAAGTTAGCGGCGAGAGATTTGGACTTTGAGACAGCCGCGTTGTTACGCGATGAGATCAAAGTGCTAGAAGCCGAGCTGAAGGGAATAAAAAAAGCGACCAAGAGGCGGTCGCCGTAGTCTACTTATCGAGTGTATTGATACAGTCAAGGAGAAAGTCGCGTATTCTTCTGTCGATCCAGCCCGGCCTCTGGCCAGCGATCTTGATTGACTCTTCAACCGCAGAGAGCCACATATACGCTTTGATGGCTGAGTCGAACGTGCGGCGTACGTCTTCACTGTTTCTGAAGTTGTTGCGGTTGAGCTCTCGTGAGTAGGTGTAGAGCTCGAGCATGCTCGTGGCGAACTGCGCCTGACACTTGAGAATCATGAGCGACGCGCCAGGGATTGCGTCGAGCATAGAGCCTTCCCCGAGATGCATGGAGGGATCCATGTTTACAGGGGGCATGTTCGGCGGTATCGATCCAATGCTACCGTGCCTGACGAGCTCGGTTACCCATTGTATGAGAACACAGTGCCTTTCGTATTCGGGCATGTCCTGAGGAATCGGCTTGATGGGCTTTGCCCCTCCATAGCCAGCGTTGTAACCATCTACGAATTCGCTCCACCATGACAGGAGCGGTTCAGAAGTGTCGGCGGCCGGGAGAAATGATAGGTTCATAAGGACTCCTTCCATACCCATTATTATCAAACTACTAACAATTTCGCAAATCAAACTACAGATCATCCGTAAAGGTCTGATCAGTGTGGATAACCATTATGACTGACAAGATAATCATCAAAGGAGCCCGAGAACATAATCTAAAGAACGTAAGCTTGGAGCTCCCGCGTAACAAACTAGTATGTTTTACAGGACTTTCCGGATCAGGGAAGTCGTCCTTGGCATTCGACACGATCTTTGCCGAAGGGCAGCGACGCTATGTTGAGTCTTTGTCGGCTTACGCCCGCCAGTTCTTGGGACAGATGAAGAGACCAGATGTGGACGACATTGTAGGTTTGTCGCCAGCAATTAGCATCGACCAGAAGGCGCATTCGCGAAACCCGCGCTCAACTGTTGCGACAATAACGGAGGTTTATGACTATTTACGAGTGCTATATGCGCGAATTGGGCAACCCCATTGTGTTACGTGTAATAAGGAAATCCAGAAGCTCACGCTCGACGAGATGGTGGATGTGATCATCGACGAGGCGAAGGGCGAAGCTACACAGATCATGGGACCTGTGGTTCGCGGACGAAAGGGTGAGTATTATCAGATGCTTTACGACCTTTATAATAGTGGTTTTGCAAAAGTGAGGATCGACGGGAAGATACATCACCTGTCGCAGCAGATTCAACTATCGAGATATCAGAAGCATACTATCGAAGTTATCATCGACACTTTGACGGCCGAGGAGATGAAAAAGATGAACAAAGCAACTCGTCAGAGAGTTCACGAAGCTGTTGAGGCTGCTTTGGAACACGGCGGCGATGTGATTACGGTCTTGTTCGGGAAGAAGCGAGAGAAGTTGTTAAGCTCAAAGTTTAGTTGTCCGGATGACGGATTTTCGTTCCCCGAGATAGAGCCACGTCTATTCTCTTTCAACTCGCCATACGGTGCGTGTCAGGGGTGTGATGGTATTGGAGCGGAGTCTTTGTTCTCCGATGCCATTTGTGCAACTTGTAACGGTGATCGACTCCGACCGGAGGCGATGTACGTTAGGATCGGCGGCAAGAACATCGCTGAGGTTACGGCAATGACTATTGACGATGCTCACGAGTTCTTGAGTAAACTCAAGCTCAACAAACAGAATACACAGATTGCAGAGAATATTTTACGAGAAATTAGAAACAGGATTCAGTTCATGCTTGATGTTGGAATTGAATACCTAACACTGAATCGAAAAGCGGGGACGTTGTCCGGTGGAGAGGCTCAGCGAATTCGTTTGGCATCACAGGTAGGCTCGAAACTGGTCGGAGCAATGTATGTTCTTGATGAGCCTACTATTGGTTTGCACCA
>JABMPK010000099.1 GCA_013203725.1 Candidatus Uhrbacteria bacterium
CACAAACGACTCGACACCCCCAGCGAAGTTCGCTGGGGGCGTTTTTTATTGAGTATTTTCAATAGTCAATTAGGCAATTTTCAAGTGATTTTATCTGGTGACAGGTACGGTACCGGGTACTGGGACAGTCCCCGTTCGGATATTTGTTGACATGTTGTGTTCAGCTTGGTAATAATTCAGCATCCGCATTGTCATGTAGGCAGCGGGAAAGGAGGCGCGATGAAGACGAACGAGGATTTTGGAGGCAAGGGCTTCTGGTTCAGCGTGCAACACCCAGGTGTGCTGTGGCTGAAGTTCGAGAATGCGGTGTTCTGTGGGTTCACTGCGCCGAACTGGTGGCCGGGTAAGTCGCTCTGGCAGGCGTTCAAGTGGTTCAGTAGATTCACTGTGCTGTTGATGACTTTCGTGGCCATGATCGTCGTGTACGTGAAGGCAGGCGTCGCAATGCCAGTTCTGTACTCTCACACGTTGGCAGGGCTCTCCTTGTCAACGATTGTCATCTTGTTCTGCCTGATCGTCTTTTCCCCAGTTTGTCTGATGTGGGAGATGGCACTCACGTCTTGGCAGGTTCGACACCACGAGATCTGCATCTACAAGCTGAGCGAGTACCGAGCGCAGATTGTGATCGTGAAGCCGGGAAGCGATTTTGTGGATGGCAAGGAAGTGTTCCGGATTCCCGTTAGTGCATTTTTCGGGAAGCTGATCGACTACAACTCGTGGATGTTCTATGTGAGGCCCAACGGGATCGTAAGGATCAGTGACCGGCAAGGGCAGAGCCTTGATTTTGGTGGCAGTAATCCGAACGCGGAAACGGTCAAGCAGCGTCTGCTATCCGAGCTGACAGAGTCGCTTGCTCCCGGTCTCCCAGATCGAGACAGTTGGTGGGGGATCATCCCGTACATCAACAGCAGAGGCTGATTGCCGACAAGAAGACACACACAGCACCCCCATGCGGAACTCCGCTGGGGGCGTTTTTGTCTGGACATACCCAAGTGTTTATGATATCAATCTCGTGTCCGAAAAAGTAAACAGGACAACAGGGAGGCGAGTTATGGCTATTGAACGAGACTGGAGTACCAGTGGGTTCTGGTTCTACGCGCAGCATCCAGGCGTGATGCTGCTGAAGCTTGAGAAGGTGACGTTCGGTGGGTTCTCGATGCCGAAGTGGTGGCCTCGGGAGATCCTGTGGAAGCTGTTTGTGAAGGTAAGCATCTTGAGTGTCTGGGCAGTAGTGTTTTTTGGGCTCCTGTACGCGTGGGTCACGACGTTTCCAATTTCGGCGATTTCCGAGGAAGCAAAGGGAACGTTTCAAGCGCTGTCGGCCGTGATGGGTATGTGCATCATGGTTGCTGCAAGCGGAGCGGCGATTCTATGCGAAAAGCTCTCGGAGGTCTGGACACAGCGACATCAGAAGATCTACATCATCGACATGGGCTGCAAGAGGGCCAGGCTCTACATCCAGCCCGAGCCTCCAGTGGGAATGGAACACAAGATCCTGTTCAAGGCTTCGCTGCATGCTTTCTTTGGGAAGAGGTCTGGCTACAACGGCTGGAAGTTCTACAGCGAAAACCTGATTGAGCTCAAGGTGGTGGATGGCGAACGGTGCCTGCTGAAGTTCTCCACGCTGTTCCTGGATGAATCGGAGATGCTTCTGCTGTTTGCTCTCTCTGAGTCCCTTGTTCCGGATGGCCCCCATAGCGTACTTTGGAGGACCGTTCTCAGGATCATCACGCCAGACGACCTGAAGAAAAGACCAGCAGCTGCAAGCCGGCGCTGATCTATCACGACACGACAACCCCCGCGCGAACTTCGCCGGGGTGTTTTATTTTGGGGCTATTGACAATCGCGAAAAAAAATGTTAAGAAAAGTGTAGTCATCAAAACCGTCGATAGAGTGGCTAGGCTGTTAGTCTCAGTGCCACGCCACTTCTTGAGCACTGTTGTGGCCATTCAGGTTACAGGAGAAGCCTTCCGGGCAGTTCAAGAGACGGATACGAGTAAATGATGGGTAAGGAAAAAAGTTGGTTGTTCTACCTGTGTCACCCGGGTGCAGTGATTCTGGCTGTTGAGAATAGGTGCTTCGGTTGGTTGGTCGTTCCAGAATGGTGCAAGGCCGACTGGTGCAAACTGGTAATGAGTAACATACATGCATTTACACCAGGTATGCTTGTGTGTCTACTCGTGATCCCGAACGAAGTGGTGCTGCGACAAGTCTTGGGCGAACTGTACGGCCCACTGTTCATGGCATCTGTGATCATGGCACCCATCGCATGGTGGATGTGGAGAGTTGCGTGGAGTGAAAGGCAAGACGTGATCTGCTTGTTCGGCGACGTAGATGGTGGAGCAATGATCTTCATGGGGCATAGAGAGAAAGCGCCCAGAGCAGATGGACCTTGGGAAAAAAAGATCACGATCCCTAGGCACCGGTTCTTCGGTAGAATGTGGCGCTACAGTGGCTGGAAGCTATCGCAGGACAGATTCACAGACAAGCTAGTGGTTATCGACCCGATTGGGCAGAGGTTGCACTTTTCACGGCTAGAACACTATTCTTACCGGAGAAATCTGCTACTCTGGATCATTCAGGCGATCATCTGGGAACGGAAGACAGGGGCCAACCTGTTGGTTCTGGCGGAAAAGCATGCTGAAGAGTACGCCTCCCGATGCTCGACAGAAGCCGCGAAAGTAGCCAAGAGAAGCTGAGCCTTACAGAAGGAACAGTAAATATCGTCGCCCAGCACTACGACCTAGTAGTGCTGGGCGGTTTTTTATTTTGTGACAGGAACCTATACGATTGGTGACGGGTACGGTGACTGCCCCCACGACTGTCACCGTACGGATGCGGTGCGTATAATTTATGTATTCACAACTTGACAAACGGCTTTTTTCGTGTTATTGTAGGTTTACCGCGATGATAGATCATAGTACAAAATGATGTTCGAAGACCGTAACCTTCACGACACTATCAAACGCGCACATGCTTATCATGTTGCGAATGTTGATAATGCGGAGATGAACCGCGACAAGAGTATGAAAGATATCCTGACTGACCGTTGGGAGCTGATCTCTCATCTTCTTGCCGCGTTTTTTCTTTTGATTGCAATGTCCCTCGCATTGTCATTCTTTGAATCATCTGTAAACGTATCTAACGATACACAAACTGTTCCAGTTACGTTCAGTGTGGCGAGCGTGGCGAATGCAATGTTGGGGATCAATACGGCTCATGCACGAGAAGGTTACGATGGCATTGTTGTGAGCACGGAGCCGAGTAAGATCAGTGTGAGTAATGGGGAAGCTAAAGCTGTTCGAATCCAAGTAAAGAATACTGGGAGCGAGACTTGGTACAGAGAAGGCGCAAACTATATTTCTGCGTACACGTACGAACCCAAGTATCATGTCAGTCCACTCCGTGGTCCAAAGTGGCGGTCGGATCACCAAGTAGGAACATTGATGGAGAAGTCAGTTGCACCGGGCCAGATTGGTACGGTGGAACTTTTTGTTTTTGGTCCGCCGGGGTTTGAAGGCGAATTAACTGAGTATTTTCGACTTTCTGCGGAGTATGTGTCGTGGATTGGTGGGTCGGTGGCAGTGAATGTGAGCGTTACGTCTGCTGTAGGGGCGCCATTATCTGCGCCCGCACCAGCAGATGCCAGTAATGCTAGCGCGGACGCGCAGAAGGGCGTCCCTACGTCGCCGGAAGACACTGGATACAACGGCTTTTTGCTTATGAAGAGCGCGAAGAGCGTCAGCGTTCGTGCAAATGAGGAGGTTTCTATTCGTGCGAGTTTCAAGAATTCGGGAACGAAGACTTGGAGTGCATACGAATTGGTGCCTGTCGTGTCGGCTCTGGCTTCTGTTGGTGACGAGGTATCGTATTACCATCCTTCATGGACGTCGAATCAGATTGCAACATCGGCAAATGGTATGACGGTAGCTCCTGGGAGTGTTGAAAGGATTGACCTTACGTTCCGCGCGCCGAATAAATCCGGAATTTACACCGCAGCTTTCCAACTCGTCGTGGACGGCACAATTATCCCAGACGCAGTTGTAGAGCTTCCAGTTGAAGTCACAAGCAATGCAGCTCAGCTCCTAGACGCGCCAAAGAAAATCGCACCGCTTACACAGACTGTTTATCGCGAAGGTGTGCAGATTGAGGAGCCGCGCGTTAGAGTCGGGATCGAGATCTTGGAAGCGGTCGCAGTGTTTACAGCAAACACAGACGTCACAGTAGTTGAGTCCGAAGTCGGATACGAGCGATTCGTTATTCCGGCCGGGCAAGTAATGGAGGTAAACTTTAACGGATCAAAATACGTTTTCAAATCAGGAGATATTTTACACGTCGCAGATTCGTTCCTACGGTTCGAGGGGAAGAACGAAGATACGGTTTTTACAATATCAAGCCGCGACGACATTCGGTCGTGGAACAAGTCTTTGAACGACAACACGTTCCGAGACACATTGGAGGTTCGATTCAACAACGTTAAAGATCGAACATGGCTGATCAATGAGTTGCCGATAGAGAAATATCTTCGCGGTATAGACGAGACTAGTGACTACGCGCCGGAGGAATACCACAAGACCTTGTACACGTCAGCTCGAACATATGCGACGTACGCGTGGGAGACAAAGACAAAGTACGCTGGTGAGCATATCGACATGCGATCAAGCACGTACGATCAGGTGTATCACGGGTACGGTGCGGAGACACGCCGGCCAAATGTGGTGAAGGCGGTAGAAGACACTGCCGGGCAAACGATTCAGTATGACGGCGAGACTATCATTGCGGCATACTTTTCACGATCAGACGGACGAACACGATCATGGAAGAGCGTTTGGGGACGAGAGGTTCCCTACGCGCAGTCAGTGAGCGTTCCATGTGAGGTTGGAAGAGTGAAGTGGGGGCACGGTGTTGGACTGTCGGCTGGAGGGGCGCTTTGTATGGCGGACGACGGATCGACTTACGACGAGATACTTAAATACTTCTATACGGGCGTTGAGTTAATCAAGCGGTGGTAAAACCGAGGGTGACCCTCGGTTTTTTTGTAAAAAAAGACCCATCTCAGTAGTAGAGGTGGGATGATGTGTAGCCAACTAGTTCAGCATCCTGCGAAGGGATTCCAAGGCCGACGCCTTTGCATCTTCTGTGCGCTTGTTGCCATGACCATTGAACCCCTCAACCAGTGTCGTGAGGAGATGGAGGTAGTGAGGCGCTTTTGCAGTGAACGCTCTGGCTTCCTGATCCAGTCGCTCGCTGTCGCATACGGACTTTCTCCAGTCGTCGTCGAGACGGAGAGCGTCCATAAACCACAGGACTCGTCGTCCGTCTGGAAACACGTCGTACGCGAACCAGAACATCGGGGGTGAGGTGTTGAGCTGAAAGACCTTCACCGCCAGCGTCGGCGCGTTGAACCCCTTCCGACCCTGAGGCGTTCCGGTTGCCGCTACGAGCAGAGGGAGCCTGGCCTGCTGACCGCGCGCAATGAACTCTTCGTCCTTCGTAGCAAGGCATAGGGCTGCAGAACCATGTGGAAATCTGCCTCCAACTGCTCGCAACAGGGCTGTCTCGATGCCAGGGAAATCAATCGGGATCTCCGTGGTAGTCTGAATCTCTCGAAGTAGCTGCTGAAACGCGTCCCAATGGCTGTCCGTGATAGTGTTCATTCTTCATTCCTCCGTATGTGTGCTCAGGTTTCTTATCATATGTTGAGCCGCAGGGCAATACCGAACATGACAATGTTCTCCCCATATTTGGTATACTGTTTTCATATGGGAGAACATTCAAGAAGAGAATTTTTAAAAGGTATGGCAGCTGCGGCTGCTGGAGCGGTTGTGTTAGGGGAGGGCTGTGCGGTGGAGCCGACTCTGGAAGGCGTTGAGGCGAGGGAGGAACGTGAGTATGTAGAGCCGGCTGGGATAGAGAATTTTCGTGATCTTTCTGGTGGCGTTCTGATAATTACAGCAAACGAAGCTGAGGAGACCGGTGTGATGCTTACTTTGCGCGATCGTAGTCGTAAAAGAGAGGAGCGTGAGGCAGGTGCGGGATTCACGTTCGATAAGCGTGGAGTTCTTAATCGGGCAATTGGCAAAGCTGATATTCTTAATGGTGACCAAGTTGAGAGTCAGCAAGTTCCTATCGTGATTGCAAATGCCGAAGACTGGGGTAACGAAGATCTGCAGAAGAGAATTGGAGATGAACATTTTGCGATGATTCAGCTGCGTGGACATACCGATGACATGCCGGTTCTGTACGAATTAGCTAGGGACAAGATGAGTCCACATGCAACTGTGTTGTTTGGCGGCTGTCGTGGCGCAAAGAAGATCCCTGAGTATTACGATCCTAACCATCCTATAATTGCAGATACTGGAACGGGTGAAAGTGCAGTGAATACTTATATTTTGATGCGTGTTATTGATGAAATCGGCACGTGTGAAAATTGGGAGGAATTGTATGTTCGGCTTGAGGAAAACGCTGATCTTGGAAGTCTAGGAATTGTGGCTCCGGGTGGACCGGGTTACGAACAGCTTGCGACAAAATGAAATATCTAATATCAATCTTTGTAGTGATGTTGATGCTCGCGCCGATCACGGCTTTTGCTATGCCGGATCGTTTGCAGCGGGTTTACGACGTGCGGACGGATCTGCAGGCGGCGTTTGATATTAACGGTGATGCAATTCTAGGATCGGCTTCTGGATTCTTGATCAACTTTGAGGATTGGGCGCGGCAATATGGTTGGAGAACAATGCCGGAGCTTGCGAGTTATGCACCTGCGGTCGAGCCTCCTGTTCGAGCCAATGTTGAACAGCCGTTGATCGATGCTGAGGCGTGGATCATTGTGGACAAGAACTCGGGAAAGATACTCGGTGCCAATAAAGCAGATCAAGAGTGGCCGATTGCGAGTATCACTAAGCTTGTAACGACAGATGTGATTACAAAGCAGACGAATGATTTTGAAAAACAGTGGGCGGTGAGAGATGCGGACAATGTTGGAGGAGCGCGATTGTATGTAGAGGATGGGACGAGCTTTCAGGTGAGAGATCTCTTGTACGCGACGCTGGTAGGATCGGCGAACAATGCGGCTAATGCAATCTCGCGGTCGCTTGGAGTATCGGGTCCATCGTTTGTTGGTTACATGAACGATCGAGTTCGCATGATGGGGCTGCGGCGAACGACACTAGTCGATCCAACAGGTATCGAGATTGAGAATGTATCGACCGCGCGCGAAGTTGCAGAAATGGCGCGTCTTGTTTTCACCGGAAATGATCTCGTGCGCGAGACAACGCAGACTGTGCGGATGTCGATAGCAGGATCGGACGGGGAAGACCGTCAGATTACGACGACAAACTGGATGTTGTATAAGCCACAGTACGATGATTTGTGGGTAATGGCGGGCAAGACAGGATACTTACACGAGTCACGATGGAATGTTGTCGAGATGCTGCGACCATCAAAGGAAGCGGAGAACAAGGAACTGATCGTTGTCGTGTTTGGGTCAGAATCTCGCGGTGAGAGTTTTGATAATGTGAAGAAGCTGAGTTACTGGGCGTGGAATAGTCATAGCTGGGAATAAAATATGGTAATTTATCCCAACTGCAATTATACGGCGAGGACAATAAAATCGGGAGGGCTCAGTAAGGATGCTTTACATGATGAGTTGAGGAAAAATGATATTTTGCTAAACGAGTATGCTGAACGGATATTCAATAGCGGAAAATTTGTTGTACTTGAAGATTGTCACGAATTTAGGACGGTGGAGCTGACGGTGGGAGGCTTGGGTTTCAGTAACGGAGCGACCACCAGAGAAATAATTGGTAAAGCAAAGAGTTTGGGATTGGTTGAATGCCCACTTGAGCTTGCTGCGTATTTAAGGCTGCAGTATCTAGATCAGCCGACTGGACATATGATAACCATAGCATCTAAGATGACAGAGGAGACGAAAGTCGGATTTGGTCTTGGACTGTACATTCGCAGACTTGAAGATGGCCTGTGGCTGCGAGGATATCGCGCACATGTTGAATTCGTTTGGTGTCCGGAGAGTCATCTTGTCTTCGTTGACGCCAATTAAAATAAAAGAGGCCTTACGGCCTTCTTTTATTTGTTAGACATGCCAGCGGGCGCTTGATGTTCTTCTCGTAACCGGTCCTGTTCTGCTAATTTTAGAATCGTTACCCTTACACGTTCTGGATGAGGAACGTTTCTAAAAACAAATCTTTGTTCCTCTCCAGCGCTTTGAATGTGGACGTTACCGTAATCTAGAAATGTTTGTAGGAACCCTGTAATTTCAGCGGAAGAGTCCTGTACAGACGGAAGGTGCATTTCTGATGATACGCGATTGAATAAACCGCGTTGCTCAATATCTATTATTCTTTCTGTTGTAACTATCCATGTGTCCAAATAGTAGTCTATGAACTCTTGGAAGAAGAAGGTTAGAACCGCCAGATAATACATGGAGAAGAACACTGCCGAAATTGCGTCAGCGGATGGGGCTGCGATAAGTTTTGGTGCAGTATAACCAAGCATTAGACGTAACGCGAGGGGAGCTATTACAGCTACCAGTGTAATAAAGACAAGCTTCATTATACTGATCCAGTGTCGTCGAAGAAAGAGTACTGTCTTCTCTTCAGGCTTACTGTTTGTAAGGTGGGATTTGTCTAACATATTATTTAGGCAGGTGTGTAGTTGGCAAAATCTGTATCGTTGCAGACCAATCTGCCTGCATAATCATGTACGAAGATACTGATAGAAGTGTCGTAACACACGTTAGGTATATGACTGTAATAACGATAGTCCGTTTCCTTGCTTCACCAAATCTTAAGAGATGGTAGACGTTGAAGAAAGTAAATACAAACACCACGACCATGAATAGTAGGAAGATAATTAGTAGGATGTTGATTGGGATCATAGTAATGATGATGGTGGTTTGAGTCCAAGGTAGCTGTACGATTTTCCGGTTGCAACTCTTCCGCGTGGTGTCCTGTTTAGGAATCCAAGTTGCATGAGGAACGGTTCGTAAACGTCTTCGATAGTTTTTTCTTCTTGAGCGGTCGCGGCTGCAAGTGCGTTTAGCCCAACGGGTCCGCCTTCAAAGGTTACGATTATAGTTTGCAGTATTTGTCTGTCGACCGCGTCCATCCCGTGAGCGTCTATCTCGAGTGCATCGAGTGCAGAGCTTGCAATCTCGGCAACGATGTTGCCGTCATGTTTTACTTGCGCATAATCGCGCACACGTTTGAGCAATCTGTTCGCGATACGTGGAGTTCGTCTACACCTGTTTGCGATAATTTCCTGTGACTCGTCGTCTATCGGAACATCGAGTAGACTCGCAGAACGCGCGACGATTTTCTTCATGTTTTCTGGTGAGTAGAACGTCAGGTGGTGCACGGCGCCAAACCTGTCTCGGAGTGGTGACGATATTAAGCTCATGCGAGTTGTAGCACCGATGATGGTGAACTTCTCCAGCGCAAGTCTGATTGTTCGCGCCGTTGGCCCTTTGCCGACCACAAGGTCGAGCGCGCAGTCTTCCATGGCGGGGTAGAGGACTTCTTCGATTGCTTTGTTCATACTGTGAATCTCATCGATGAACAATACGTCGCCTTCCTGAAGATTCGTAAGGATCGCAGCAAGGTCTCCAACACGCTCAAGTGCCGGACCGGACGTGACCTTGATATTGCATTCAGCCTCGTTCGCGATAATGTGTGCAAGCGTGGTTTTGCCGAGTCCTGGATTACCGTATAAAAGAACGTGATCCAAAACATCGCCGCGTTTTTTTGCAGCGTCAATGAAAATCTTAAGATTCTCCTTTAACTTTTCCTGGCCAATGAACTCCTCCAATGACTGTGGACGCAGACCAACGTCGATAACAGCGTCTTCGTCTTTGACAGACGCTTCAATCACACGGTCGTCGCTAGTCCCTCGTAGCTCTGCGAGAGTAGCGGGATCAACAGTCACTTCATCTACAACTGCAAACGGATTCGCCGGTAATGCGCTCATACATTGCGTTACAAATGATAAATGATGTATGGATTATAGCACGAAGGCTCTATTTCTCCGTGTTTAATCGTAGCTCCTTATCATCTTCAATTATTGAGTAACTGTCGCAGGGTTGAAGTTGTGGTAGTTGTTCGGCGAAGAGACCAAAAGCCATAAGCTCCAAGAAAGGACTGTGACCTACTACAAGAACGTTAGAATCCTCCGGTAGATCGGCCACCCATCTTGTGAAAGACTTTGCAGCAAGACTAGATATTTTGTTACTAAGATCCGGCTCAAGCTCTAGTACTGCTTGCATCATGTCCACACCTGCTTCTTCCGCAGTCTGGCACGCTCCAGACCAGAGCGTCATAGCATCTGGTGACTCTGAGACTTCGATATGTGGTGGAAATACTTTGTGATCAATTTTTGGAAAGTCACCAGCTCCCAACTCAAAGGCATCCATCGTGGCGCCGGTCCTTTCAAGGGTGCTTACATAGAAATCGGTGAACTTCATGCCGCGTAGTCGATCTTCGCCGATCTTGCGTGCAAGATCGATACCTTCGCTGCTGAGCGCCCGGTTTCCGGTGCCTTCTTTTATTGAATGTCTGAATAGTAAGATAGTTTTCATATAGATGGAGTGTATCAGTTGGTTTGGAATAGCAAAACACGCCCGTTAAGGACGTGTCCAACATGGTACCGCGGGCGGGAATTGAACCCGCACGGCCGAAGCCCGGGGATTTTAAGTCCCCTATGTCTACCATTCCATCACCGCGGCGCGTTCGCTTGAAAAATGATCACCTTTGCATTCAGGCCTTCCGGTGCTCGACGTCGTATATGAATACGACTTACTCCGCTCCTCAGCCCTTCATGCAAATCTGGTTCATTTTTCTGCGCTCACACTGGAATATAGCAGGATTCTGGCGATTTGTCGAGAGCGGGATGGACAAATTACCGGAGCTTCGATAACATGAGTCTTGCTAGCGGAAATAGCTCAGCGATAGAGCGCTTCCTTGCCAAGGAAGAGGTCGCGGGTTTGATCCCCGTTTTCCGCTCC
>JABMPK010000100.1 GCA_013203725.1 Candidatus Uhrbacteria bacterium
ACATCCGTTGGTTTATTCAACGATGTGGTTGATGGACTGAATGCGATCTCTGACATTACTAGCTCTTTTCCTGTACTTGTATATTCCGCTTGAATATCCGATACAGAACCAACTACGGCTGAATATAGGTCAAGGTTCGCGCTCTGCACCTCTCCAGCTGTTAGGTCACACAGCATTGTGTACATAACCTTCGCAGCACCTGGAACTATCAAGTCCATATTTACAAACGTGACTGTACCCGCAGACGACACACCTACGCGCTCAGTATTGTATGAGCTGTTTGAACCAAGAACATTCATCCAACATGATGAGATGTGATCTTGCACCATTACATCATCTGCAATACCGTTTGCAACGTTGCCGTCATCATCACCAAAGATGTTAACCAACATCTTGTTTACCATGACTTTTTCTGATGACTCGTTAGAAACTACATAGTTTCCCATTATAGCCTCGCCGTCGCCACGTACGCTCGTACTAGAACCTGGACTCATTACCGAGAAGGTAAGAGCGGTATCAGGATCACCCTGTGTGTCTGTAGTCGATCCATCGTCCGTTGTATCGTCAGTAGTAGTATCGTCCACTATCGGAGTCTCATCTTT
Organism: Candidatus Uhrbacteria bacterium; assembly: GCA_013203725.1. Taxonomy (GTDB): domain Bacteria; phylum Patescibacteriota; class Patescibacteriia; order UBA9934; family UBA11717; genus JABMPK01. The sequence continues at coordinate 603 of JABMPK010000100.1, forward strand.
TCGTGGAGCCGGAGCAGTTGTGAACTTACCCACTTCCGTGTCGGAGTCACCTGTACCATATTCCTCATCGTGAATCCTTTCACAATATACTCGCGCAGACGAGCCGTGGCCCACTGTCTAAAGCTTGTGGCCAAGACCGAATTGACACGATATCCAACAGAAATAATTGCATCAAGATTATAGAACTTTGTTTTATATATTTTGCCATCATTAGCAGTATGTTCCAAATTGGAACTAACTGATATTTCCTCCAATTCACCACATTCGAATATGTTCTTTAAATGTTTAGTAATGGCCGGTCTTTGCACTCCAAACAACTCAGCAATCTTTGCCTGACTTAGCCAAACAGACTCATTCTCAAGCTTAACCTCGATACTGGGAGCACCATCGACCCCTTCGTAAATAATGATCTGGTTATTTGGCATACTCTCAATTTAAAAATCTATTATCACTTATGAAACTATTTATACTTCAACACTGTACTTTGGTCTCAGCTCAATCCAATATTGAAGTGACTCTTGATTAATAAGTTTTTTTGAAATGAGCAGTTTCTCGGTTATAAAGATAATTTTTTCGAGGTCTTTCTGACCGTTAGAAAATTCGGTGCTTCTTATGCATTTGCTTATTACAGCAACAAGCCCTCTCGGTAATTTCTTTAAACTTTTAAAATCACCGTAAAGGTGTTTGTCAAAAGACGGGTACTTTCTATTCAACATCAACTCAACAGTCATTGCGTACTTCAGAATCTGATTTTTAACTATATTTGCAAAATAAACATCACCTCGCTTTACAGCAACAAGATGCCTCTCATGATATTCAAACATCATCTCTGCAAATAACCAATTTATCTTTTCTTTATAAACATCCTTTGGATACCATTTGTACATTTTCTGCAATCGAGTAATGTCACCAGTAGAGTCTGACACGATCTTTGCGTTAGAAAATTCTCTAAGCATTCCATCCCTTGTCCACGAATCCAGATCTGTTACAAAAGCATCTAATAGCTTTGGACGATGTATTTGAACTGGAGCGTCAATGAGGCTCAACTCTTTTTTAAATTTCTTTACAGAAGAAAGCAGCTCGTCTCCGATCCTAACATCTCTATACAATAATTCTATATCTACATCACTGTATTTGTCGTGTACACCATTTGCCACAGAACCAACAATCAGTATATCAACCCTCCCCTTGAATTCTGGATACTGGATGAAAAACTTTGTATCAAATATCTCCTTAGCTTCCTTTACAATCTGTTTTGCATTTTGTTTATGAAAATTTTGCAACATATTCTATATTAACGAACAAGCATACTTATATATCGAAGTCCCTAACTCTGTCTATCAACCTCTCGGTTATCTTGAAGATGCGCACGATATCTTTCTTTGAATACTTGTCATCAACGCCAGACAGACCAGATAGATGTATCCTATTTCTCATTTCTCTAATATTTTCGCAGTCTGTAAACATTTGAGTCGTTAGTAGACCAGACTTCTTGCCAGCACGATTCAGCTCTAAAAATTTTGTATCTCCTTTTATTTTATTCTTTGTTTTCGATAATCTTACAAAACAATACACGTCATCTGAATCATCACATCTGTGGATCATCTTCTTGTTTGTGAATTTATCAGAATACCCGACCAAATCTAATTCTGCAATATCACCGTCTGAAATTAGCTTTTGAAGTTTATAATTTATCAAACTCTCAACAACATGTGCCGTATGCATCACAATATCTTTGTATATTGAATATGTTAGTATTCCAACGTCATATTCCTCTTCTATAGAAACTAAAAATACAATATACTGCACATATATTGCTATATTCTCCTTTAAAGTATCGTTTTCTATAAAATCGAATCTGCCATTCATCAATACTTCCTTGTTGGCATGTTTTACCCTTGTGAGACTAGACTTACCCATTCTTCAAAAGATCGCTTAATGATCGATAGCCTTTCTCATTAAGGTAATTCGCAAGTTTCTTTTCGCTTCGAACGCCAAAATCCTTTCCATATTTTTTTTCTATGGACCCCATCTTGGTGTCACCTCGTTTTTTTCGAAATTCACCAGTCTTTTTTGTAGATCTATTTTGCATATATAAATTATAACCCATTCGTCTTAAAATCAGCAAGTGACTATATACTTAATTATCAATAACGGAAAACAGAAATCACCTAATAACCAACTCCACCAAGACTACCAAAAGCGCGAAGAGTTCAATGGACAAAAGGGCTACCGCAAATGCGTTTCCTAGGGTTTTCTTGAGGGGAGTGTAGAGGCCGAGCAGGATCATGAGTGGAAACGACAGAAACAGCAGCATTATATTAAGATCGGCGTCTGGCCTCGTGAATGGCAGTAGAGATAGCAAGAAAGTTAAAACTGAATACGAGATCATACCATCGTCCATCTTTGATAGAACAAAATCCATAAACAACGGGGCAACCATCCCAATAACAAGCAAAACCTTTCCGTAGGTCGTGAATGTAAAGTTCTTGTCCATCTCCGCGAATCTTTTGCTTAGCATAACTAATTCTAATCTTTCAAATCCCCCATCGCCCCCTTCAACTGCTCCAACAACTTTGGATACACGTACCTCTCCTGAAAATTTACCCAGTCGTCGCCGTCTAGTTGTTTGCCGGCTGGTAGGACAATCTCTGGTCTGTCGTCTACGTTGAGTTCGACAGTGCGTTTGTCGTCGATCTTGAAGTCGTTCATCAACCTAACGTGAATATCAGGCGACACAGCAACGATCATGTCAGCAACGTCGATCTTGTTTTGAATTTCGTCATGATCTTGCGCCACACCACCAAAGTCAGCATCGTGACCAACGGAATTCAAATACCGCGCCAAATACTGGCTCCGATTTTTCCCAAACATGCACAGCACTAGAATTTTCATTTATGTGCGAGTTACTTACCAATTATATTTCCGGATCGTTGATCCGTTTACTTTTTTATTTTTACTTTCTTTTGTATCAAGTTCAAATCCGTGCGACACGATTGTTAGATGTTTGAACCTTTCCTTCAATCTGCCCTCTATCTTATGTGTCGCTTTTGGTAGCAGGTACATCATTACAACATCGGTGTCCGGCAAGTCCACTTTAAACATGTTTTCTCTAATAATTGTAACACTGTCGCCTACACCCGCCAATCTGACCTTGATCCTCGCCATTAGCGCCACCATAGGATTCAGCTCCACACCGACGCACTTTGCACCAAACTCTCGCGCGGCAACTATTAGAATCGACGCATCACCGCAACCAAGATCTAGCACCTTGTCCCCAGGCTTCAAGTCCGCCAACTCGCACATAGCACGCGATATCTTCTTGGAAGTCGGTACCCACGGCGCAGAGCTCAAGATCGTACCCGTCACCATCGTAACGACGACCGTTACAACCATCAGGATCCCGAGCACTATCAACAACGCAATATAAACAAAATCCATACTACTCAACCATACTAATCGCGGCCATCACGCCTTCCGAGTACGTCGGATAAGCGTGAATCATACTCGCAACATCGTCGACGGTCGCACCCAACTGCATAGCAAGCGCAATCTCGTGAATCATCTCACCTGCCCGCACACTCGCAATATGCCCGCCAAGTATTTTCCGCGTCTTTGCGTCTGCAACAATTTTCACCAACCCAAATTTCTCGGCGTCTATAAACGATCGCCCGAGTCCGCGCATCGCAAACTTACCTACGATGATCTTACCTTTGCCTTCACGAGCCTGCTCCTCAGTCAACCCAACGCTCGCAATCTCAGGATCCAAAAACGTAACTCGAGGTACAACCTTCTCATTCAACTTAATAGGTCCCTTTGCAACAAACGCATTGTGGCCAGCAATCGACCCTTCGTAATGGGCAGTGTGAGTAAATCTCATGCCACCAACAACATCACCAGCCGCCCAGATATTGGAGGCTGACGTTTTTAAAGTAGTATTTACT